>JBJOQP010000007.1:0-21392 GCA_046049845.1 Actinomycetota bacterium | reverse complement strand
GCGATCAGGAGCTGGAACATAGAAAACAGGGTTCAATTCCCGGTAGCGACCTGATTCTTCGTTGTATGAAGCAATGCGGTGACGCATGAACTCACGGAAAACGAAGATAGGTGCCTGAACATAGAAGGTCACTGAAGTGTGCTCAAAAGGAGAACCGTGACGGTCTCTCATCAAGTAGTTGATAAGACCCTTGCTCTTCTTCTCGTCCTCGCTAGCATCAGCTGCAGCAGCTGCACTTTCAAGGGTTTGCTCACCTTGGGTGGAAACACGAGCAGCAAACAGCACATCGCTGTCAGCAGCACTGGCTCTAATAAGTTCGACTGTTACATCGCTACGAAAAATAATCTCAGACACGTCCTAAATCCTACCTTTGAGAAGTCTCTATTGCTTTACGCATCGCCATTCTGGCGCGTTTTCTATCTCCACAAGCGTCATAAATCAGCCCCAGAGCGAACCATTTCCTCCAGTTTTCAGGGTCAGCCTCAGATGCCACTCTAAACTTCTCGAACTCCAAGAGAGCCTCAGATTTGACGGCGCGACCTGATGGCCTGATCGAAAACTCGAAGCTAGGCCAGCCATTTTCATCTTCAAGAGTCTTGGCAAGCTTTTCGATGTTGAGTCCAAACTTGAGTTCTCTGAATATTCCCCAAATCCCAAAGGCTGGAAGAACCAGAATGAAAAAGCCCATTACTTTGCCAGTTGGGTCATCCTGCATCAAGAATAGGTAGCCCTGCTGACCTAGTAAGACAACATAGAAAACAACGAGAGCTGCCATACCAATGGCACCAAGTTTGGCTTTTGACATTCCTAGATGCCTAGAACTTTATTGAGGCCTAGTGTGATTCCAGTTGCAGAAGCCGTGAATCTAATTGATTCGAGAATTCCAAGAGCATAGGCGTTTACTGATCCAGCTGTGTGAGAAATAGTCAGCAGCTCATCGGCTCCACCAAGGTTTACTTCTTGTTTGGCTGATACGCCATTGATGCGAAGACTATGAATCGGAACACCAGAAACAACCTCTCCCCTTGCACTTTGACCAACACCGGGAATCAGAGCCTGAGTTCTGCCAGCTTCTTCACGGCTAGAAGAAATAAGTTCAGCAGTTCTTATCGCTGTTCCTGAAGGAGAATCTAGCTTCCCAGCATGGTGGGTTTCAATAATCTCAATTGAATCAAAGTACTTAGCAGCCTCAGCAGCGAACTTAGTGGCCAAGGTTGAACCAATTGAGAAGTTTGGAACCACAACAACTGCAGCAGATCCAGAAACCTTGGTTTTCATTTCTTCTAGAGCAGCCTCAGTCCAACCGCTGGTTGCAACCAACACCTTCATGCCATTGTCAGCAGCAAAATCAACGACAGCCTTGCTGACTTCAAGATTTGTTGCCTCAAAGATTACATCTGCTCCAAGTGCTTCTGATAGCTCAGAACTTGAATCTAAAGCAGCGTGTAGAGATAGATCAGAAGAACCCTTGATGATGTCCAGGGCTAATTTACCCATACGTCCTGTTGCACCGATAACCGCTACTTTGATTGTCATGAAAAATAACCTATCAACTAACTAAATGAATTCGTCAAAGAGATCGTCTTTGACATCGCCAACGGCAATAAAGGACTTCTTAGATTCGCTCATCAACTTAGCCACCAATTGAACATCAGCCAAGGTAACAGCGTCATATCTACTCAGAGACTCATCTAAATCAATGAATTCACCGTCAGTCAGTTCTGCTCCACTCAATCTGGACATACGAGCCTGAGTGCTTTCAAACTTCAAAGCCAAACCACCTGAAATATTGCCCTTGGCAAGATCAAGTTCAGCATCGGTAATACCTTCAGAGGCTACCTTCTCAAGTTCAGCCAGCATCAGCTTGATGACTTCTTTAGCTTTCTGAGGTGAACAACCTGCATACAATCCAAAGGCAGCAGCATCGCTATAGCCCTGGTTGAAAGAGTAGACAGAATAGGCAAGTCCACGCTTTTCACGAATCTCTTGGAACAATCTTGAAGACATGCCGCCACCGAGAACAGTGTTCAAGATAGCCATCGCATAGCGACGCTCATCCCCTGCAACCAATCCCTGTCCACCCAAAACAATGTTTGCCTGAGCAATAGGACGGTTAATCACCTTGGCAACTGGCTCAACGGCTAACTGCTGGGTGCTTTGCTCGCGCCATGGTCTTGGAGTCGCAGTTAGGTTCAGATCCCAACCTGCGGTTTCTAGATTCTCTCTAACAAGCTCTAGTAGTCCATCGTGATCTACTCCACCGGCTGCAGCAATAACTAAGTCTTGTGGGCGATAGTTTCTTTGGTAGTGCTCCCAAACAGCATCTCTAGAAACAGCATTAATAGTTGCCGGTGTTCCACCAATTGGACGCCCTAGAGGATGAGAACCAAGAACAGCTTCAAAGAATTCTTCATGAGCAACATCTTGAGGGTCATCATCGTTCATCGCTAGTTCTTCTAGGATTACGGTTCTTTCGTTTTCAAACTCAACAGGATCAATTACTGATGAGGTCAACATGTCCGCAATAACTTGAACAGCAACAGGAATAGCTCTGTCCTGCACCCTTGCGTAGTAGGAGGTGTGTTCCTTGCCAGTGGAAGCGTTCGATGCTCCACCAACAGAATCAAATGCAACTGCAATATCTAAAGCAGTTCTAGTCTTTGTTCCCTTGAACAATAGATGTTCAAGAAAGTGAGTTGAGCCGTGATGTCCATCAACTTCATCTCTAGAACCAACCGCAACCGAAAAAGCAACCGATGCTGATTGAGCACCAGGAACAACCTCAGTTAAAACGCGAACACCGCTCGGAAGAACAGTACGGCGAACCGTACTGCCTCCCGAAGCGGTGAACTCAGTTTCGGGTTGATCGAGAATAAATTGGGTAACGGTCATCTCGAACTAACTTTTTTCTTACTCTTCGTCTTGATCAGCTGAAGCTACTTCGCCTTCAACAACAGGTGAAAGTGAAAGCTTTCCTCTGTCATCGATCTTGGTTAGCTCAACCTGAATCTTCTGACCAACAGTTAGGACGTCTTCAACATTCTCAACACGCTTGCCAGCTAGCTTGCGTAGTTCTGAGATGTGAAGAAGACCATCTTTACCTGGGGTTAGTGAGATGAATGCACCAAATGTTGCAAGCTTCACTACAGTTCCAAGGAAACGCTCTCCGATTTCTGGTACGTGTGGGTTAGCAATTGCGTTAACCATTGCACGAGCAGCTTCGGCAGAAGTTCCATCGGTTGCACCAATGTAAACAGTTCCGTCATCTTCAATCGAGATGTCAGCACCGGTGTCTTCTTGGATCTGGTTAATCATCTTGCCCTTAGGGCCAATAACTTCACCGATCTTGTCAACAGGGATCTTCACCGCGATGATGCGAGGAGCGTTTACTGACATTTCGTCTGGCTCGTTGATAGCTGCCTTCATTAGGTCAAGAATGCTCAAACGAGCTTCCTTAGCCTGGCTTAGAGCACCAATCAAAACATCGGTAGGAATACCATCAAGCTTGGTGTCCAGCTGAATAGCTGTTACAAACTCACGAGTTCCAGCAACCTTGAAGTCCATGTCTCCCAATGCATCTTCTGCACCAAGGATGTCTGTCAAAGCAGCGTACTGAGTCTTACCATCAACTGTGTCTGAGATCAGACCCATAGCAATACCAGCAACAGCTGCACGCAGTGGAACACCAGCGTTGAATAGTGAAAGTGTTGATGCACAAACAGAACCCATTGATGTTGATCCGTTTGAACCTAGAGCTTCAGATACCTGACGGATTGCGTATGGGAATTCTTCACGTGAAGGAAGAACTGGAACCAACGCACGCTCCGCTAGAGCACCATGACCAATTTCACGACGCTTAGGAGTACCAACACGACCAACTTCACCAGTTGAATAAGGTGGGAAGTTGTAGTTGTGCATGTATCTCTTTGAAGTTACAGGTGACAATGAGTCAATCTGCTGTTCCATCTTCAACATGTTCAAGGTAGTGATACCCAAGATCTGTGTTTCTCCACGCTGGAAGATAGCTGAACCGTGAACGCGAGGAATAACATCTGTCTCACAGTCAATAACACGAATGTTACGTAGACCACGACCGTCGATACGGATTCCTTCTTTTAGAACACGAGTACGAACAACCTTCTTGGTCACTGACTTGTAAGCAGCAGATACCTGAGCTAGCTGAGCGTCATCTAGAGTCTCTGCAAGCTTGTCTTTAACAGATGCCTTTAGAGCGTCATCTTCGTTCTGACGAGTTGTCTTGTCAGCGATCTGGTAGATGCGACCTAGTTCAGATTCAGCCAAGTTAGCAACTGCTGAGTAAACCTCATCAGTGTATGGAGCGAACAATGGGTAGTCAGCAGTTGGCTTAGCTGCTTCTGCTGCCAGCTTCTGCTGAGCCTTAACCAACTGAGCAATGAAAGGCTTAGATGCTTCTAGACCCTGAGCAACGATCTCTTCACTAGGAGCTGGTGCTCCTTCGTTCTTGATCAGGTTCCATGAACCTTCAGTAGCTTCTGCTTCAACCATCATGATTGCAACATCTTCTTTACCGTTTTCGATAACTACGCGACCAGCAACAACCATGTTGAATACTGCACGCTCTAGCTGTGAGTGCTTAGGGAAAGCAACCCACTGACCATCGATAAGTGCAACACGCACACCACCGATAGGACCTGAGAATGGTAGACCTGCAAGCTGTGTTGACATAGATGCCGCGTTGATAGCAACAACGTCATACATCTCGTCTGGGTGAATTGCCCAAACTGTTACAACAACCTGGATTTCGTTACGAAGACCATCAGGGAATGATGGGCGAAGTGGACGGTCGATTAGACGACAAGCCAAAATAGCTTCGGTTGATGGACGACCTTCACGACGGAAGAATGATCCTGGGATTCGTCCTGCTGCATACATACGCTCTTCAACGTCGATGGTTAGCGGGAAAAAGTCGAACTGATCTTTAGGTGTCTTGCTAGCTGTTGTGGCTGAGAAGAGCATTGTCTCTCCGTCAATGTAAACAGCTGCGGCTCCTTGAGCCTGCTGAGCCAAACGGCCTGTTTCGAATCGGATTACACGCTTACCGTGCTTACCGTTATCGATGATTACTTCTTGTGCTTTAATTTCTGGACCTTCCATGGTCCCTCCTCTGTTTTTTATTCATACGAAAGCGCATAGCAAAGCCAACTTTTGTTTGCTTTTTAATGCACTTGAGCCCCCGCGACAAAATTTCTGCCCGTTTTTATTTGAGGGATGCGCTGGACAACAGTAGAAAAGCTTGGGAAATACGCCCAAGGTTCACAACCGATGACCAGCAAACCTGCCGTTTTGACTCGTTCAAAGCCTAACAGAGGCCCCCACTTTCACCTATAGGTTGAATGTTTTGTGTTTATAAAGAGACTAAATCACTGGATTCTCGGGGTTTTTGGGTAAAACACGCTTGTTTCCTTCTTCAAAGCTCTTTGATTTGCGAGAGGTGAAGAATCCCCAAACTAGAAGAAAAGAGCCGGCAATGTAGATCAATGAAAGTGCAATGGTAGAAACCGATCCCCTGAGTTCTTCTCTAGCCAAGGCGAACTCTATATTTGCCTGATCTACATTTCCAGCAACCAGGTTCAGCCCTCCCCCTAGTGTCATTCGAAACAATGACGAATAGTAAGCGACAAAGCCGATGAATAGAGGGATCACGCCTGGCATCTTGAGCAGAAGCCACGCCCAGGAATACCCTGCATCTCTAAGTCGTCTAACCGTGACCGACAATGTTGGGATGATTAGAACCAGCACTTGAAAAGTCCATAGCTGAACCCATTCACTTACCAGGTAGCCAATCCCTGCTAGCAGCAGGTTGAATAAAAACCAATACCAATACTCAGGTCTAGTGGCAACACCAGAGAATGTTGCATAGTTTTTGAATCCGGCTTTGATTGCGTTGATAAATCCCATTTTTACTCCCCTGAACTTCTATAAGCCAATTTTAGGTCGTAACTGAACGGGTATCTCGAATTGAAACTTCACATTTCAATTACGAAATCTAAGTGGTCTAAAGGGCAGGTGTTTCTGGTCCCTTTGGCTCAACACGCTTGTTACCCTGTTCGAAACTCCTGCTCCGACGGATTGGCATAATCACATTTACAACCAAGTATGTAACCAGCAGGTATAGAGCACTGAATAGCAAAATAGCAAGTGAGCCAAGAAGTGCTTCATTTTGAGCGAGGCTATTCAATGTTTGCTGATCAATGAGCTCAGGATTCATGAGCATCTCTTCCGTTATTCCTGCTCTAATTAACTCGTCTACGAAGAGATAAATGCCCACGACAAGAGGAATTAGTCCTGGAACGGGAAGGAGCACCCAAACCCAAGAAAAACCAGCGTCTCTGAGTCTACGAACCAAGACTCCAAGGGTGGGCAGCAAAGTTGCAATTGAAAATGCGTTTCCTAGGTTTCCTGATCGATCCAAAGAAGCGAAAACAATCGCTACAAGCACAGAGAATAGAATCCAGTACCAATACTCTGGGCGTGAAGCTGTGCCCCTAAAGTTCACGTAATTCTTGAAACCAGCTCTAACTGCACCGACAAAATCCATGATTGACTCCCATCAACTCTTACTACTTTTCAGTCTAGGTCTGATATGCAAAAAGCCACCTCCGAAGAGGTGGCTTTTTGATAAAAACAATTAGCGACGAAGACCTAGCTTCTCAATTAGAGAACGGTAACGAGCGATGTCAACCTTCTGAAGGTAGCCAAGTAGACGACGTCTCTGACCTACCATTAGCAACAGTCCACGACGGCTGTGGTGGTCGTGCTTGTGGTCCTTTAGGTGCTCAGTTAGCTCCTTGATGGTCTCAGTTAGAACTGCTACCTGAACCTCCGGAGAACCTGTGTCACCTGGGTGAGTTGCGTACTCGTTGATAATTGCTGTTTTCTTTTTAGCGTCCAGTGCCATTTTTATGTCCTCTCGGGGCTCGCTGCGCGGCGCAATAAACCTTGTGTCTAAAGCTCTTGGAGATCCGCGGCCGGTTCACGGCAACCTGACAAGCATAGCCAAGAAAGCAGATTACTGCTAGTCGGGGCTGGAATTAGCCGAGGATTGCCCTGATTTTGTCTAGGTCATTGTTGATTTCAGCAACCAGTGATTCAACCCCATCAAACTTGGCGGCATGTCTGATGAAGTCGACATATTCAACGGTTATGACCTTGTCATAAAGATCTAAGCCTTGAACATCGATTACGTGTGCCTCTAATAGCCTTGGCACTGCTTCAAAGGTTTCATTGATTCCCACAGACAATGCAGCCATGTATCGTTCCCCATCGGCATAGAGCCAACCAGCATAAACAGCATCTAAGGGCAGGAACCCTTCAGCATCTCGAGACATGTTTGCTGTTGGAAAACCTATTTGACGACCAATCTTGAGACCGTGTTCGATAATTCCCTGAGTTGCATGCAATCTACCTAGTAGCTTGGCTGCCCCTTTTACGTTTCCTTCGAGAAGAAGTGATCGAATTCGACTGGTGGAAACAATCTCGCCATCAACTAGGAAATGTGGAATAACTCGAACTGCAAACCCAAACTTGAGGCCAAGTTCCCTAAGTGTTTCAACATCACCCTGCTGATCAAAACCAAATCTAAAGCCCTCCCCGATGGTGACAATTCGAGCTTTAAGTGCATCAACTAAAACTGTTTGAACAAACTCTTCTGGTGTGAGTTTTGATAAGAATTCGTCGAATGGCAGGTTTAGAACCAACTCAATGCCAGCTTCATCAAGCAACTCTGTTTTCTGAGTTGGACCGATAAGCGCTTGTGGTTCGGTGCCTGGGCTCAGAACTGAGTGAGGGTGTCTATCAAAGGTCACTACAACAGGAATTAGTGAGTGCTCTTCTGCCGACTCAATAGTCTCTGCAATAAGTTGCTGATGGCCTAGGTGAATGCCATCAAACTTTCCAATAGTTATTGATGCTTCAGGAAGTCCTTGAGGGATTTCATTAGTTGAAGAAACAGTGATCATCGCTTCACTCTCCTTACCCACCAGAGCCCAAACATTGGAAGTAGTAACGGGATGAATCCATAACCCATGCCATAGAAAGACCAAACACTTGGGTGAGCAAACAAAGATGGAACTGCCAAGCTCAGAGTTCCAATTACAAGCACCCCGGCTAACTCAAAAATCAAAGTCTTGTTTGCTAAGGCAAAATTACCTCTAGCTAAAGCGAAAGTAGCAACGATATAAACAACCGCTGCTAGCAAACTTAGCCAATAAGCCAACGGAGCTTCTTCATATTTTCTTAGAAGCTGGTAGCCAGCCCTCACAGATGCAGATAGAGCAAAGACCCCGTATATGGCGATCACAAGTGTGCCAACGCCTCTGCCTTGAAGTTCAGACCTCATAGGCTCAAGCCTAACTTGCTATTCGACTGGTGCCGGTGTTGGCAGCCCCTTGCTGATTCTCATTAGTGAAGCAATTCTGATGGACTCTGGCAAAGGTGCGTAATATGAACCACCCAAAGAACCCTGAGAATCTAGTCTCAACATGAATCGTCCAACTGCTCTAGTGGATAGCTGATCTTCTCCGCAGAGATAGAAGTTCACTGGGTAAATTGCCTGATACGGATTGTCAATGATGTCTGAGCCTTCTGCAGGAGTCGGTTCTACTGATGGGTCTAATACAACTGCAACGCCAGCATCAGATTCGGAATACTTCCACTGAGTGGTTGCAGATTGAATTCCGGCTAAGTCGGGATTGGCAACAATCGCCTCCTGTAGCTCATCGTCGAATCCCAAATAAACGGATGCTGGAGTTAGCGCAAGAGTTACCGCATAGCTGTTTGGAACAAGGGCCATGTAACCTTCGTCTAGAGCTGAATAAAGATCGACGCTTGGCGATTCAACACCTTGAACTACTAAAGATTCGCCTAGAGTGATGCCTGCACTCTTTAGATAGGTAACAACCGCATCAAGGGCCATCTGATCCGCTTCTGGAATCAAGTTAATTTGCATGTTAGGCATATCAAAACCAGGATTGTCCGAAGCTAGTTGACTCCAGTTAGTAATGCTTCCTTCTAGGATTCCCGCCATGCTTTCAGGAGAAAGACTCAAATACCCAAGCTCAGATTGCACATAGACGAATACACCTGCGTCAACACCCATAGGAACAGTGTCAAGAGGTTTACATGTTGCGGCATAAGAAGATATCTGTGCTGAAGCAGAAAGATCGCTTTGGTCCAAGATGCTCATAGTCATTGTTGGTTCTGGATCAACACAAGAGTAGGAAAGTGAATCTGCCCAGCCAAATACGACATCGCTCATTAGTGGATCGGAACTAACAGGGACATCACCTTCTACACAGGTGTAGAACTCTTCTGCTAGTTGGGCCGCAACATCTGGGGGTAGAGGAGGGTCACATGCTGTTAAACCTAACGTGGCAGATCCTGCAATTAGCAATCCCGCGAGAGTTCTTCTTATCTGCATGGCCCTTTTCCTGTAATAGTTTGTTTCTAAGACAAAAGTAGTGGTACAGCTGAATATTCAGCTGCACCACCACTTCTTGAAGTGCTTGACTAACTAGCCAATCTTCGCGATTTGTCCTCTTACTGCTGTCTTTAGTGCTCCTGTGATTGGTACGTATCCAAGTCTTGCAGCCTTGGATGGAACACAGGTGTTCACAATGTAGCTGAACCAGTTCTGCACAGCCAAGTTTGTGGCATTAGTGCTCTTCTTAGGGTAAGCAGCATTGCGAGGTGCAAGACCGTAAGTAACGATTGACAACTGGTAAGCACCCTTTACTTTCAACTTGAAGTTGATTGCAAGAGTTCCCTCTGTTGCATCGTTGGTGCTCTTTACCGGTGTCTGAGCTGAAAGGAACTTAGAAGCCGCAGGAGCAGTTGGGGCAAGGTACTCACCGTAACCGTTCTTCAACTTTGCAATGCTCACATCTGCAGAAATTGCATCAGCCAAATCGAAGTAACCAAATACGTTTGTGTTGTCTTCAATGTAGGCAGTTAGAAGCTGAGAGTTGGCGAACGCAGTTGCGTTTGAAGAGAATTTATCTGCTCCACCAGCAGCAGCAACCAGGTCGCTGTTGCTTGCAGTCCATCCACCAACAGTCTGGCTTAGGTAGTTGGTTAGGTTTGTGTTAGTTCCTGAACCAGAAGCTCGGTAAGCAACCTTGATGGTCTTGTTAGGAAGCTTAACTCTTGGGTTGATCTTGGAAATACTTGCGTCGTTCCACTTGGTGATCTTGCCCTTGAGAATGTTTGAAATGATTGAAGAATTTAGCTGAAGACCATCACTGACTCCGGTCGCTGAGTAAGCAAAAGCAACTGGTCCACCAAATAGTGGAATGGTCTCGTAGCGAGAAGTTGGGAAGCCGCTTGTGTATGGAGCGTCTGTGGCCGCCCACTGAACGTTACCGGCAGCGAACTCTGTTCGGCCTGTACCTGATCCAGTTGAAGTGTAGGTGGCAGTGTTTGTACTATACGATGCAGAACATGCCTGAAGCATTGAGTTTGCGAATGATGAACCCTTACCCGCGATTGAAACACCAGCAGCGTTAGCTGGTCCCGCGATAAGTGCTGATGCAACGACAGCTGATGCAGCTGCGATAGTCAAGAACTTCTTGAACATTTTGCTCCTTTTATTTGAAGTATCGATTTATTCGATGGCTATAGTTTTTAGGCTCTCGACTAACTAAAGGTTTGTTTTTGTTAGCGTTTTGGCTAAGGAAAGGTTAACTTTCGGTGTCTTAAATTAGCCGAAGTGACCGTTTACATAGTCATTTGTGCGCTGGTCAATTGGGCCATTGAAGATCTGCTCAGTTGAACCGAATTCCACTACCCCACCAGGAGTGCTCTCATCAGCAAGGAAGAATGCTGTCTGGTCAGACACTCGTTGAGCCTGCTGCATATTGTGGGTGACAATAACGATTGTCATTGAGGAGCTCAGCTCTTGAATGGTCTCTTCGATTCTTCTAGTTGAACCTGGGTCAAGGGCTGAACATGGCTCGTCCATGAGTAGAACCTTTGGATCCATAGCTAGAGATCTAGCAATACACAAGCGCTGCTGTTGACCACCAGATAGAGAAATTGCCTGGTCGTCTAGACGGTCCTTGACTTCGTTCCAGATAGAAGCTCTGCGTAGTGAAGTTTCAACCAGCTCCTCGGCATTCTCAATTTTTCTACCTGAGAGTTTTAGCCCACTCAGAATGTTGTCCTTGATGGTCATGGTTGGGAATGGGTTGGGCTTCTGGAATACCATTCCGATGTTGATGCGGACACTGACCGCATCCATCTGCTCACCGTAGATGTCCTGACCATCTAGGTACACTGCGCCTGAAAGACCAGCACCTGGGATTAGCTCGTGCATGCGGTTTAGGGTTCTAATGAACGTTGACTTACCGCAACCAGAAGGACCGATCAACGCAGTGACTTTGTTGGCCGGGAATGTCAGGCTTACATCGCTAAGAACCTGTCTTTGACCGAACCAGACACTGATGTCCTCTGTGCTCAGAGTTGAGGCTGTATTCAAGCTATTCATTTGCTTGCCCTTTTCTTTGTTGACTTTGACTTCAAACTCTTTTGTCTGCTTATGAGGCGTGCTAATCCAAACAACACTGCGACGAGCATAAGTAGAACAAGAGCAGCTCCCCACGCTCGCTGCTGGCTTGTTTCAAACGATGATGATAAGTAGTTATACACGTAAGTTGGCAGCGTTGCCATCGGACCTTCGAAAGGGTTCCAAGAAGTTCCGTTGTTGGCGTTCACAGTGACAATGAGCGGAGCTGTTTCACCTACGACTCTGGCAAGCCCCAGTAGAAGGGCTGTCATTAGACCCGATTTGGCTGCAGGAAGAATTACTTGGAAGAAAGCCCTATAGTTTGGAGCTCCAAGTGCCAGAGCGGCGTATCTCAGATCAACTGGCACCAACCTTAATGCCTCTTCAGCAACACGTGCGACTGTTGGCAGCATGAGTGGGAATAGTGCAAGGGAACCGGTGAAACCTGAACGACCCATTTGAGTTGTTTCAATAATTGAAAGAATAAACAACCCAGAAACGATTGAAGGTAATCCGCTCAAAGCCTGAGTGAAAGTTCTAACAATTCCTCTGGTCTTTGACTGTGATTGAGTCAAGTAAACAGCCATTGCAATTCCTAGAGGGACCGCAGCAAGAGTTGTGAGCCCAACCACCATTAGAGTTCCAACTAAAGCGTGACCAACACCGCCATAATCAAGGGAAGTTGTTGGAGAAACGTATCTGTTGTTTTGGCTAATGAACTGCCACGAAATGGCTTTTGAACCTTCTGCGATTACCGAGCCAAGAACCGACAGTAGTAACACCAGGACAAATACCGAGAAGAAAATTGTGACTACAACAAGAGCCGCATCACCAATCCCGCGAGAACCATACGCTTTGAAGCCAACAAGTCCCGCAGCTAGAAGCTGTAGCGGCAAGAAGACAAGAATCAAAGAGAAGTTTGCGTCCAGCCCTGACAGCAGCGTGATCAAAAGTGTCAATGCAGCAGGCACGACAATTGCAGCTCCGATTTGGAATCTTCTTGCGATGTTGGCCTTTGCCCATGGCTGCACGGCAGGTCTAGGAGCGAAACTCATTAGTTTTTCCTCCACGGCTGCGCTTTGCTAACAATCCAGTTAGCGATGAAGTTGATAATCAGGGTAATCACAAACAGGACAAGACCCGCAGCCATCAAACCTGACTTCTCTGCAGGAGATGCTTCACCAAATCGTGCGAGGATCCACGATGCTACTGCTCCACCCTCTGTTTCAAGAACATTTGCCCAGTTTATGTTGAAGCTCAAATTCAAGACGTAGAAGATTGCCACTGTTTCGCCGACGGCTCGACCCAAACCCAGCAGGACACCACCAACAACACCACCTGATGATGTTGGCAGGATAACTCTTCTGAAAGTTGAGAGACGAGAACCGCCAAGAGCCAGGGCTCCATTGATTAGATCTCTATCTAGCTGGCTGAAGATTTCTCGTGTTACTGAAGTGATGATTGGAACAATCATCACAGCAACAATCCAGCCTGCGATAAATGGTGAGCCTCTAAAGCCATTTTCTGCGTTCTCAACAGTGAAGATTGGAATCCAGCCTAAGTACTTGTTCAATGCTTCAGCCCATGTAGAGGCAACTGGGGTAAATACAAGCAAACCCCACAAACCAATAACAACAGAAGGTAGGGCAGCAAGAAGATCAACTAAGGTGGTAGCTATTTTTGCCAAGCGGGTTGGCAGAATAAACACAATTAGGTAAGCCATCGACAATGCCATTGGAGTAGCAATCAAAATACCCAATACGGAAATAACAATGGAGCCCCAGATCATTGGACCTAGTTGCAAAACCATTGGTTGAGCTTCGGCGTCCCAGACATTACCGTAGACAAATTCTGGACCTTGGGCCTGAAGAGTTGGCCAAGCCTGAATGAAAAGGAATACGAGGATTAAGGCGACTAAAACAAAGGCGAAGTTGGCTGCGATTGACGTTGATCTAAAAAACCATTTGTCCCCACGGCTCAATGGTCCGGCCGACAACTTGCGTCTGACAGGCTCAGGCTTGGATAGGGAAGTTTCGCTCACAACTCGATTTTGGTCAATAAATCTAAAGGAGAGTTAGAAAAATGGTTAACGGGAGGTTAACAACTTCAAGAACCGAATCGAATTCCTGTCCAAATTTGCCACATTCTCACCAGCATCACGGCAACTGTAAAGCCCGACAGGCCTAGAACCAGCGTTGACCAGCGAGTCCTTTCGATGACTGCCCAAGCTATTGCAGCAGGTGGGACTACTAAGGCTGTAATTATGTAGCCGAAGAATTCGACAGTGTCACCGACCGCCTGCTTCCCCTGAACAACAAGAAAGATTGAGACAACCAACTGAACCAAAAGCAAGGCCTCAACTAGTGCTACCGCCCCAACACTCCACCAAGATGGAGGTCTCTTGAAGATACCTAAGGTCAGAGCAAACACTCCAACTAATGTGGCAAAGGCAAGCTGGAACTGATAACCCCACTCAAGCATTGGTTTCCCCTTTATTAAAGACAACTAATGATTTCAAACTTTGATTGCCAGCAGATTCTGCAACGGCTACTAAAACTTCTTCACAGGTCAGAGCAGTGACTTCATCCAAGTGACGAGGAATCCTTTTTCCCTGTCTAATTGCCAGAGTCTCTTCCTTGGATATTTCAAGCGTTGGCAAAACTTCTCTCACAGCTTCAACGGATTTCAGAATAGGCAATTCACCTTCAAATCCCTCAAGCTTCATTGAGTTTGAAACATCAAAAGAACCAATACGAGTTCTACGAAGTGAAGTTAGATGTCCGCCGATACCAAGTGCTGAACCAAGATCTCTAGCAATAGCCCTGATGTATGTTCCGCTGGAACAGTCAACTACTACGTCAAGATCGATAAAGCCATCAACACGTCTAACATCATCAAGGACTTCAAGTCTTGAAATTGTGACTTCTCTAGATTTGAGTTCAAAAACTTCTCCAGCACGAACCCTGTCATAGGCTCTTTCGCCATTGACTTTAATTGCAGAAACAGTTGACGGGACCTGGCTAATTACTCCCCTGAGTTTTGCCAATTCCTGATTGATCTGTTCATCTGAAACAGCACTGACTGACTCAGCTGCAGCCTGCTGAACAAGTTCACCCTCACGGTCATCAGTAATAGTTGATGCACCTAACCGGATGGTAGCTTCATAAGTTTTATCGGCACCAACAACGAAGGTTAGAAGTTTGGTTCCTGACTCAATTCCTAAGACCAACAACCCAGTGGCCATTGGATCTAGTGTGCCAGCGTGTCCGACCTTTTTAGTGCCAGCAAGTTTCCTTACCCTGGACACAACATCATGACTTGTCATTCCAGCAGGTTTATCTACCAGTAACAATCCAGGAGTAGCCAAAGGTTAGTCTCTGTCTTCTTTGTCTATGACTTTTGGCTCTTTGTAAGGGTTCTCCCCTGCCGCAAACTCAGATTCCTTAGCCATCTTCTTCAGCTCATTGTCTCTTGCTCTAGCTTGAGCAAGTAGATCATTCATCTGAGCTGCGCTTTCAGGCACATCATCAGAAATGAACTCAATAGTTGGAGTCAAACGAATAGATAGCTGGTGACCAACCTCCCCACGAATCTTTCCACGGTGACGTTCGATTACTTCGCTACTCTTCTTCTGCTGATCTGAATCACCAAAGACTGTGTAGTAAATACGGGCATGTGAAAGATCGGGAGTGACACGAACATCAGTAATAGTTACAAAGCCAAGATCTGGGTCTTTTACAACCTTCTCAAGTGCAGCTGCAACTAGCACCTTGATTCGTTCAGCCAGTCTTCTTGCTCTAGCTGCATCAACCATTAGACCCTCGGCTTCTCACGCATCTCGTAGGTTTCAATAATGTCGCCTACCAAGATCTCGTTGAATCCTTGAAGTCCAATACCACACTCAAAGTCTGTCTTTACTTCGGTTGCATCATCCTTGAATCTCTTTAGAGACTCAATCTTTAGGTTCTCAGCAATCATCTTGCCCTCACGAGAGATACGAGCGAGGCTGTTTCTCTTGATTGAACCTGAACGAACGATAGAACCTGCGATGGTGCCAACCTTTGAAGACTTGAAGATCTCGCGAACCTCGGCAGAACCAAGTGCTGCTTCTTCGTATTCAGGCTTGAGCATTCCCTTGAGTGATTTCTCAATGTCATCAAGTGCTGCATAGATAACTGAGTAGAAACGAACGTCAACGCCTTCGCGGTCAGCACGTTCCTTAGCCTTGTTATCTGGCTTCACGTTGAATCCAATGATGATTGCGTTGTCAACAGTAGCTAGGTTTACGTCGCTCTCTGTAACAGCACCAACACCACGGTGGATGATTCTTAGTGCAACTGAGTCATCAACTTCAATCTTGAGAAGTGCATCTTCAAGTGCTTCAACAGCACCAGAAACGTCACCCTTGATGACCAAGTTGAGTGACTCAACCTTGCCCTCTTCGAATGCCTTAGTGAAGTCTTCGAGGCTAACGCGCTTACGAGTCTTAGCAAGAAGAGCGTTTCTGTCTGCAGCTTCACGCTTCTCAGCAATCTGTCTTGCCTGACGCTCATCTTCGGTAACAACAAAAGTGTCACCTGCACGTGGAACAGACTGAAGACCTAGAACCTGGACAGGTCTTGATGGACCTGCAGATTCAACTGCCTCACCGTTCTCGTTGAACATCGCACGAACACGTCCGTGAGCAGCACCAGCAACGATTGAATCTCCAACACTTAGAGTTCCTGACTGAATCAGAACTGTTGCAACAGATCCACGTCCCTTATCTAGGTTGGCTTCAATAGCAACACCACGTGCATCACGGTTAGGGTTTGCACGTAGATCTAGAGCAGCATCAGCGGTCAGAAGAACTGCATCCAAAAGGTTCTGGATACCAGAGCCGGTTAGTGCAGATACGTCTACGAACATGACATCGCCACCATACTCTTCAGCAACCAAGTTGAACTCGGTTAGCTGCTGACGAATCTTGGCAGGGTTTGCACCTTCTTTATCAACCTTGTTCACTGCAACAACAATTGGAACACCAGCAGACTGAGCGTGGTTCAACGCTTCAACCGTCTGAGGCATAACACCGTCATCAGCTGCAACAACCAAGATTGCAATGTCTGTTACCTGAGCACCACGTGCACGCATAGCGGTGAAAGCCTCGTGACCTGGTGTGTCGATGAATGTGATTGCTCTGTCAACACCTTCGTGCATGCTGTGAACTTGGTAAGCACCGATGTGCTGTGTAATACCACCAGCTTCACCGCCCTGAACATTGGCATTACGAATTTTGTCTAGCAAACGAGTCTTACCGTGATCAACGTGACCCATAACTGTCACAACTGGTGCACGGTACTCCATGTCTTCGTCGTCTTCTTCGAAGTCTGTAGAGATGTCTAGACCAAAGGAATCGAATAGCTCGCGCTCTTCGTCTTCTGCTGAAACAACTTCAAGCTTGTAACCAAGCTCTTCACCAAGAATCTGGAATGTCTCTTCATCCAATGAAGCAGTAGCTGTTGCCATCTGACCTAGGTGGAATAGCACCGTAATCAGCTGACCAGCATTGGCATCAATCTTGTCAGCGAAGTCCTGAATAGAAGAACCTCTGCGCAAACGAACAACTGTGGTGCCATCACCGCGTGGAACTACTGCACCACCTAGGCTCGGGGCTGAACGCTGTTCAAACTCTTCGCGTTTTACTCTCTTTGATTTTCTAGCCTTAGATGAACTTCTTGATCCACCCTTACCGAAAGCGCCAGCTGTACCGCCACCGCGACCACGACCACCAGCACCTGGACGACCGCCTGGAGCGCCAAATCCTGGAGCACCTGCTGGAGCACCACCTGGTGCACCGCCTGGACGTGGAGTAAATCCACCTGGACGAGAAGATCCGCCAGCACCAGCTGGACGAGGAGCTCCACCCGGACGGCCTGGGCCACCAGCACCAGCTGGACGAGGTCCACCTGGACGAGTGCCAGATTGACCTGGTCTACCCATGCCTTGGTTAGAAGAGAAAGGATTGTTTCCAGGTCTTGCCATTGGGCGAGGAATTCCCATTCCTTGAGCCGCAGCAAAAGGATTGTTTCCTGGACGTGGAATACCTGGGGTTGGAGCTACTGGAGCAGCAGGAGTTGCTGGTTCAGCAGGAGCAGCATCAGCTGGCTTCGCCTCTTCAACAGTCTCTTCTTTCGCAGCTGCAGACTTAGTTGCCTTTGGCTTAGCAGGTGCTTTCTCAGCCTTAGGAGCTTCTTCTTTTGGCTTGGCGTTTGGATACGCTGCACGAAGCTTGTTTGCCACCGGAGGGGCAATAGTTGACGAACCGCTCTTAACGTATTCGCCTAATTCATTTAATTTGGCCAGTGCCTCGGCAGTTTCAATACCGAGCTCTTTGGCAATGTCGTACACGCGTGGTAGCGCCACTTTATATCTCCTGTCTGGGACCCACCCCAGTCAGGGCAGGCTTAGTGCTTTGAGGAACTCATTTCGAGGTGCTCATTAGATCTCTAACATCATTTCGGCCTGTTCTATTTGTTTGACTAAATCAGTTACTTGCTCGAGGTCAGCTTTTCCGCGAAATGATCGCACAAAGGCTTTTCTTTCAACCGCAGTTTCAAGACATTTCGTTTTCTTGTGAAGCCAAGAGCCACGACCGGGCAATTTCTTTTCGGAATCAACACTCAGGTTTCCCTGAAAATTGGCTATCCGAATCAAATCTGATCGGTTGCCACGCTGGCGGCAGCCAACGCAAGTTCTAACTTGATACATTCTACTGCCTGCATTCCCTAAAGCTCTAGCCTTTAATACAACGGCTCAGGGCTTGTCTTTATTCCTCGTCTTCGAGGTCATCAGCCATGATGTCAATCTTGGCTCCGGTTAGCTTGCTGGCAAGTCTTGAGTTCTGCCCCTCTTTACCGATAGCCAGAGATAGCTGGTACTCAGGAACTAGAACGCGTACCTTAGGGTGTTCTCCCCTAACGGCAGACCCGTCATTGACCACGAATGATGCTGAAACCTTAGCTGGAGACAGGGCTTGAGCCACAAACTTAGCAATATCTTCCTCATAATCGACGATGTCAATCTTCTCGTCATTTAATTCAGCTGTTACCGCTCTAACTCTTTGACCAAGCTCACCAATGCAGGCACCTTTGGCGTTTAGACCCGGAACAGAAGTTCTTACGGCAATCTTGGTGCGGTGACCAGCTTCTCTAGCAACCTGAACAATTTCAACCTGTCCACTGGCAATTTCAGGTACTTCTAGAGCGAAAAGCTTACGGACAAGACTTGGGTGGGTTCTAGAAACATTGATCTGAACCTGGCCTCTAACGTTTTTGTCGACCTTTGTCACATAAAAACGCATTCTCTTACCGTGGGAGTAGTCTTCGCCAGGAACCTGCTCTTCTGGAGGCATGATTGCTTCAGCATCGCCCAGCTTCACATAAACCATGTATGAACGAGGACCCTGCTGGATTTCACCAGCAACAATGTCTTCAACCTTGGCTTTGAACTCGCCATAAAGGCCTTCATCAGAGATTCCTCTGATTCTTTGAGCAATGACCTGCTTAGCAGCATTAGCTGCGATACGACCGAAGTTCTCTGGAGTCCTATCTACCTCAGGGACCTTAGATCCATCAGGAAGGGTGACAATTAGCTCGCCTGAGTCATCGCGTTCCTCAGTGTCTGGAACCATGATGACGATTTTTCCAGTCTTCTGGTCCAATACCGCACGGGCTGGGTCGGAGTTACCGACGCTCTTGTGATAGGCAGCTTCAACCGCGGCTTCAATAATTTCAACAAGTTCGTTGAAAGGAATTTCTCGATCTCTTTCAACAAGTCGAAGAGCACCTAAATCGATGTCCATGAAACGCCTCCTGGCCGCTAGTAAGTTATGCAAGCCACAAAGAATGGACTATGTGAGCTCGGCTACCGCCAATTCTACCTTGACTGGGCGTCGGTCGCCAGAGCGTCTATCCCAAAGATCTACTTCTCCGTTTTCTAGCCCACGGCCAACGATGACAATCTGCGGAACTCCAAGCAGTTCAGCATCGCTGAACTTGACTCCAGGGCTCACCTTTAGACGGTCATCTAGAAGAACTGACTTGCCCTTGGCTTCTAGCTCTTTAGCCAGTTTTGCTGCTGTTTCGTAGATAACTTCATCTTTACCTGCAGCCACAACGTGGATATCTACCGGTGAAACGGCGCTTGGCCAGATCAAACCCTTTTCATCATTATTGGCTTCAGCCAAGACAGCGATGATTCGTGTGACACCGATTCCATAAGAACCCATAGTCACAGTTACTAACTTGCCGTTTTCATCGAGAACCTTGAGATCTAGTGCCTCAGCGTATTTTCTGCCTAGTTGGAAGACGTGACCGATTTCAATTCCTCTAGCTAGTTCCAAAGGGCCGCTGCCATCAGGAGCTGGGTCACCAGCACGAATTTCAGCAACGTCTGCAATTCCATCGGACACGAAATCTCTTCCTGCAACCAAATTGAAAGTGTGCTTGTCTTTTTCGTTAGCTCCGGAAATCCAAGAAGTTCCAGTGACCACTCTTGGGTCAAGCAGGTATCTAATCTTGGATTCAGTCTTCTCACCGAGGAACTGCTTACCGTTTTTGACAGGTCCGATGAAACCCTTGACTAATTCAGGGTGCTTCTCGAAATCTTCGTCGTTAGCAGTTTCAACTTCAAAACCAGCGAAAGCAATTTCAGCTCGCTTGATTTCAAGTTCACGATCACCAGGAATAGCCACCACAACTAGTGATCGCTTGTGCTTCACATCAGTAAGAGCTAGAACTACGTGCTTCAAAGTTGAAGCAGCGGTTACATCGGTCTTCCCTAGAGATTCTCTAGCCATAGTTACAAAAGAACTGATAGAAGTCGCACCTGGGGTTGGCAATGTCTCCGCTTCTGGAAGACCTTCAATACTTTGTGATTCTGGTGCAGAGATGGTGACGGCTTCAACGTTTGCTGCATATCCTCCAGCTGAACGAACAAAAGTGTCTTCACCAATAGCTGAGGGAGAAAGGAATTCTTCAGAGGCTGAACCACCCATTGCTCCTGCATCCGCACGAACAATTACGTATTCAATTCCAAGACGAGTGAAGATTCGCTCGTAGGCATCTCTTTGCGCTTGATAGGAAGCAACTAGTCCTGCATCTGAAACGTCAAATGAGTATGCGTCTTTCATTACAAATTCGCGTCCGCGAAGAAGACCCGCGCGAGGCCTTGCCTCATCGCGATATTTGTTCTGGATTTGAAAAAGTGTCAGAGGTAGATCTTTGTAGCTTGAGTAAAGATCTTTCACTAACAAGGTGAACATCTCTTCATGGGTTGGAGCTAGAAGATAGTCAGCTTTCTTTCTATCCTGCAGACGGAATAGGTTGTCACCGTATTCAGTCCATCTACCGGTAACTTCGAAAGGTTCGCGTGGTAAAAGAGCTGGGAAGAACACTTCCTGAGCGCCAGCAGCTGCCATTTCTTCACGAACGATCTGCTCGACTTTTGCTTTGACGGCGAGGCCTAGAGGTAACCATGTGTAGATACCAGGAGCTGCTCTTCTGATGTATCCAGCTCTAACTAGCAGCTTGTGGCTATCTACTTCAGCCTCGGCAGGGTCTTCTCTTAGTGTTCGCAAAAACAATTGCGACATAGAAAGAATCATGAACTAATCTTTCTTCGCGACAACAACCTGAGGGCTGCCAACTAGGCTTGGGTCCATTTCGCCAGCTAGTCTGTTTGCTTCTTCGATAAGAGTTGCAACGATTTCACTCTCAGGTACGGTCTTGATGACCTCACCCTTCACAAAGATTTGCCCCTTACCGTTACCAGAGGCAACACCAAGATCTGCTTCGCGAGCTTCTCCAGG
>JBJOQP010000006.1:0-23648 GCA_046049845.1 Actinomycetota bacterium | reverse complement strand
CAGAACGTGAGCACGTTGCATACACAAAGAGTTCAGTCGGAAGACGTCAAAGAACTTTCGGTTACACAGAGGAAGATCTAAGAATCCTTGTTGCACCTATTGCAAAGGTTGGAGCAGAACCTCTTGGAGCAATGGGATCTGACACTCCTATCGCTGCCTTGAGTGACAAGCCAAGACTTTTGTTTGATTACTTCGTCCAGCAATTCGCTCAGGTAACCAACCCGCCCTTGGACAGCATCCGTGAAGAGATCGTTACCTCTTTGGGAGTCGGCATCGGTCCTGAGCAGAACCTCTTATCAGCTACACCTGAGCACGCTCAGATGGTTGTCCTAGATTTCCCTGTTTTGACAAACGATGAAATCGCGAAGATCAAGTTCGCCGAAGATTCAGGCATTGGAACATCTCACATCGTTAAGGGCTTGTTCAGAGTTGACGAAGGGGCAGATGCCTTGGTCCAGCGTCTGAAGGAGATCTGCACTGAACTAGACGATGCTGTTGCAGCAGGAGCTAAGTTCGTAGTTGTTTCGGATAGAGACAGCAACAGAGAGCTCGCGCCAATCCCATCACTTCTACTAACCTCAGCTGTTCACCATCACCTAATCAGAACTGGTAACAGAACTAAAGTCGGTCTTGTCGTTGAGGCCGGAGATGTTCGCGAAGTTCATCACGTTGCTGCGTTGATTGGTTATGGTGCGGCAGCAATTAACCCTTACCTAGCAATTGAGTCAGTTGAACTCATGGTTAGAAATGGAACCATCCAAGGTGTGACCATCGAGCAGGCTACCAAGAACATCATCAAGGGTCTCGGCAAGGGTGTTCTAAAGATCATGTCAAAGATGGGTATCTCTACAGTTTCTTCATACTCTGGAGCTCAGTGTTTCGAAGCAATCGGCCTTAGCCAGGAGTTTGTTGACGCATACTTCACTGGAACCACAAGCCAACTTGGCGGTATCGGTATAGAAGTAATCGTTGAAGAGATCACCACACGTCACTCAAGTGCTTATCCGATTGAACGTGCTATTCGTCCGCACGAACAACTAGAAGTCGGTGGCGAGTATCAATGGCGTAGAGAGGGTCCTCCACACCTTTTCAACCCGGAGACTATCTTCAAGTTGCAGCACGCAACTAAGACAAAGAGATTCGACATCTTCCGGCAATACACAAAACTGATTGATGATCAAGCCGAACAACTAATGACACTTCGTGGGCTCTTCTTGCTCAGAGAAGGTGTCCGTCCAGCTGTTCCACTGAATGAAGTTGAACCAGCAACAGAAATCGTAAAGAGATTCTCTACCGGAGCGATGTCCTACGGGTCCATTTCCCCTGAGGCTCACGAAACTTTAGCTATCGCAATGAACATGCTCGGTGCCAAATCAAACACCGGTGAAGGTGGCGAAGAGGTTGGCCGTCTATTAGACCCAACTAGAAGAAGTGCTATCAAGCAGGTAGCTTCTGGCCGATTCGGTGTGACCAGCATGTATCTAACTCACGCTGACGACATTCAGATCAAGATGGCTCAGGGAGCAAAGCCAGGCGAAGGTGGTCAACTACCGCCGAACAAGGTTTACCCATGGATTGCAAACATTAGACACTCAACTCCAGGTGTTGGATTGATTTCGCCACCACCGCACCACGACATCTATTCAATCGAAGACCTCAAGCAATTAATTTTCGATTTGAAGAGAGCAAACTCAAGTGCTCGAGTTCACGTGAAGCTTGTAAGCCAAGTAGGTATCGGAACTGTTGCAGCTGGTGTTGCGAAGGCTAAAGCAGATGTGATTCTGGTTTCAGGTCACGATGGTGGAACTGGTGCTTCACCGCTTAACTCTCTTAAGCATGCTGGTACACCTTGGGAGCTTGGTCTAGCTGAGACACAACAGACACTCATGGTTAACGGTCTAAGAGACAGAGTCTCCGTGCAAGTTGATGGTCAGATGAAGACTGGTCGAGATGTAGTAATTGCAGCACTTCTAGGTGCTGAAGAGTTTGGTTTCGCTACAGCCCCATTGGTAGTTTCCGGTTGCGTAATGATGAGAGTTTGTCATCTAGACACTTGCCCTGTTGGTGTAGCAACACAGAACCCAGATCTGAGAGCAAGATTCACTGGACAAGCCGAACACGTAGTCAACTTCTTCATGTTCTTAGCTGAAGAGGTACGTGAGTACCTAGCTGCACTTGGCTTTAGATCACTTGACGAAGCTATTGGGCACAGTGAACTTCTAGACGCGAACCGTGCAATCTCTCACTGGAAGGCTGACGGGCTAGACCTGACACCAATTCTTTCTGCTCCAAAGCCAAACACAGGTCCACTACGCAGATTCACATATCAAGACCACGAGCTTGATAAGCACTTTGACCACCAGTTGATCAAACTTGCTTCATCGGCATTGGAAGACGCTCAGCAGGTTGTAATTGATCTGCCGATCAACAACACAGCCCAAGCTGTTGGAACTATGTTGGGTCACGAAGTTACCAAGCGTTATGGAGTAGCGGGTCTTCCTGAAGCAACAATTGACATCAGAGTTGCAGGTTCTGCTGGTCAATCCTTCGGAGCATTCATTCCAAGCGGTATCAAGTTGACCATTTCCGGAGATTCAAACGACTACGTGGGCAAGGGCCTTTCTGGCGGAACTATTGTGGTCAAGCCATCTGAGAGCTCTGTATTCCCAGCGGAACAGAACGTTATCGCGGGAAACGTAATTGGATACGGCGCTACTAGTGGAAGTTTGTTCCTCAGCGGAATCGTAGGAGAGAGATTCTTAGTAAGAAACTCAGGTGCCACAGCTGTTGTTGAAGGAGTTGGAGACCACGGTCTTGAATACATGACCGGTGGAACAGCTTTGATTCTTGGTAGAACTGGCAAGAACTTCGCCGCAGGTATGTCCGGTGGTGTCGCATACGTCTACAAGCTGCGTGCAGATTTGGTTAACCACAGTGCTCTTACTGATGGCGAACTAGATCTTCTTCCACTTGACGACGCTGATGCTCAGCTAGTTCAGTCCCTCTTGGAAAGACACGTTGTTGAAACTGGTTCCAAGTTGGCAGCATCACTACTGAGTGATTTCGAACAAGCGAAAGCTGATTTCACTAAGGTTCTGCCTAGAGATTATGCAAATGTTAAGAAGATCCAAGCTGCTGCAACTCTTAACGGTGAAGACCTAGATGGTAGCGAAGTTTGGCAAAGAATTCTGGAGGTGAGTGTAAATGGCAGATCCTAGAGGCTTTCTAAAAGTCACTGTGCGTGAGACCGCAAAGAGACGACCAATTGAAGTTCGCATCAAAGACTGGAAAGAAGTTTACGAGCCAACTGATCCTGCGGTTCTGAAGAATCAAGCCGGAAGATGTATGGACTGCGGTATTGCATTCTGTCACCACGGTTGTCCACTTGGAAACCTTATTCCTGAGTGGAATGATTTGACCTGGCGTCAAGATGGTAAGTCAGCGATCGAGAGATTGCACGCCACTAACAATTTCCCAGAGTTCACTGGCAAGCTTTGTCCAGCTCCTTGTGAGAGCTCTTGCGTGCTCGGTATCAACCAGCCAGCAGTAACAATCAAGGAGATCGAAGCTTCCATCATTGAACAAGCTTTTGATAAGGGATGGGTTGAAGCTCACGCACCAGAACGTATGACTGGAAAAACTGTTGCAATTGTTGGCTCTGGTCCTGCTGGACTAGCCGCAGCACAACAGCTAACTAGAGCTGGTCATACTGTTGCTGTTTATGAAAAGGATGCTCAGATCGGTGGGCTACTTCGATACGGTATTCCTGATTTCAAGATGGAGAAGTATCACATCGACCGTCGTCTAGCGCAGATGGAAGCAGAGGGCACACGTTTTAGAACAGGTGTCTCAATTGGTACCGACATAACTTGGGATGATCTTTTCAGAAGATATGAAGCTGTACTAGTTGCAACCGGAGCACCTAAGGCTAGAGATTTGAACATTGAAGGAAGAGAACTAGAAGGTGTCCACTTTGCGATGGACTACCTAACTCAAGCAAACAAGGTTGTGTCAGGATTTGAAGTTGAGGATCAGATTCTTGCTGGTGGCAAGAAGGTAGTAATTCTTGGTGGAGGAGACACTGGAGCCGACTGTCTTGGTACCGCTACACGTCAAGGTGCTATTTCAGTCACCACGCTCGCTATTGGTAACCAGCCACCTGCCGAGAGAACTGAGAACCAACCTTGGCCTACTTTCCCAAACCTCTTTGAGGTTGCAAGTGCCCATGAAGAGTTTGGTGAACGCAAGTACCTTGCCAACACCGTTCGTTTCATTGGTGAAAACGGCAAAGTCACAGGCATTGAAGTTGCGGAAACAGAGTTTGTAGATGGCCGTCGAGTTCCTAAAGCAGGAACTGAAACAACTATCGAAGCCGATCTAGTTCTTCTAGCCCTAGGCTTCACCGGCCCGGATTCAAACATTTCGGTTGAATCTCAGTCAGTAGAGACTGATGAGAAGTCCAACCTCGCACGTAACCAGAAGTATGCGACAAACATCGATGGTGTCTTTGTTGCTGGAGATGCGGGTAGGGGAGCGAGCCTGATTGTTTGGGCGATTGCTGAAGGAAGAGCTGCAGCAGCAGCAATTGACGAATATCTAGAGGGTTCAACTTCTCTGCCAGCACCTGTAAAACCAACCGACGTAGGAATTCACGCCTAACCCTTCGGTAGGCTAGTAAACGAAAAGCAATAACAAAGGAAAATATGAGACGCGCGAAAATCATTGCGACCCTAGGCCCTGCAGTGTCTACCTACGACAGCATCAAAGCAATTGTTGAAGCTGGTGTTGATGTTGCGAGAATGAACCTAAGTCACGGTAGCTACGACGTTCACGAAGGCATCTACAACCTAGTTCGACAAGTAGCAGCGGATCTAAACAAGCCTCTCGGAATCTTCGTTGACCTACAAGGTCCAAAGATTCGTCTAGGAAGATTTGCTGATGGACCTGTAACTCTTGTTAAAGGTGCAACTTTCACCATCACAATCGAAGACATTCAAGGTAATGTCAACATTTGTTCCACAACCTTCAAAGGCCTTCCAGGCGATGTGAAGGTAGGCGACGTCCTTCTGATCGACGACGGAAAAGTTGGTCTTAGAGCGACTGCAGTAGATGACAAGTCAGTGACAACAGTTGTAGAGGTTCCTGGGGTAATTAGCAACAACAAGGGAATCAACCTTCCTGGCGTAGCTGTTAATGTTCCTGCGCTGAGCGAGAAAGACGAAGATGACCTTCGTTGGGGAATTCGTCTAGGTGTTGACATGATTGCTCTGTCATTCGTTAGAAACGCATCTGACATCGTTAGAGTTCACGAGATTATGAAAGAGGAAGGAAAGTTCCTTCCTGTAATTGCCAAGATTGAAAAGCCTCAGGCAGTAGAAGCTCTTGAAGAGATTATCGATGCCTTCGACGGAGTGATGGTCGCTCGCGGTGATCTAGGTGTTGAGCTACCGTTCTGGCAGGTTCCTTTGGTTCAGAAACGTGCCATTGAACTTTCTAGAAGATGGGCAAAGCCTGTCATCGTTGCAACTCAAATGCTTGAGTCAATGATTACTGCTTCCAGACCAACTAGAGCTGAAGCTAGCGACGTAGCCAACGCTGTTCTTGACGGAGCAGACTGTCTAATGCTTTCAGGCGAGACTTCTGTTGGTGAATTTCCAGTTGAAACTGTTGCAGCAATGGCTAGCATCATTGAATCAACCGAAGACAATGGCCTAAGCAGAATCCCAGGGCTAGGAACAAAGCCACACACCCACGGTGGAGCTGTGACTCTTGCTGCAGCTGAGATTGCTGAACTTCTTGGTTCAAAGTTCATCTGTGTCTTCACAGAGAGTGGAGATTCACTGAGAAGAGTTTCACGTCTTCGTCACGAGATTCCTACCATCGCTTTCACACCTTCTGAAGAAACTCAGCGTCGTTTGTCATTGGTATGGGGATCTAATGTCCACCTCGTTGAGGAAGTAAAGCACACCGACGAGATGATGCACCAGGTTGATGAAATTCTTATCGGTAAGGGCATTGCCAAGGTTGGCGACGAAGTAGTTGTTGTTGCTGGAACTCCACCAGGCATCCCAGGCTCTACGAACTCACTTCGAGTTCACCGAGTAGGCGATGCAATCAACGGAGCGGCTCCGGCTTACGCAAGATAAAGAAAAACCCCCAAGTATTTGGGGGTTTTTCTCTTTTTGGTGCCGAAGGTGGGAGTCGAACCCACACGCCCTTTCGAGCAAAGCATTTTGAGTGCTCCGCGTCTGCCATTTCGCCACTTCGGCAAGTAACGATGAAAAGTCTAAACCATTCCAAAGATTTCTGTTTGTCGCAGTAATCTATTGGTATGAATGAACTTGCCCGTCCTAGCGTATTAGTCGCTGAAGATGAGGCAATAATCCGCCTAGATATTGTTGAAACCCTGAAAGAATCTGGCTTCGACGTCATCGGTCAGGCAGGCGATGGGGCAGAAGCAGTAAGACTCGCTCTCGAACTAAAGCCACAGCTAGTTCTGATGGATATCAAGATGCCAGGAACTGATGGTCTGCAGGCAGCAGAGATTCTCGCTCAACACAAGGTTCCGGTCGTACTTCTAACAGCGTTTAGTTCGCCTGATCTAGTCGAGCGGGCTAGCGAAGCCGGTGTCTATAGTTACGTTGTAAAGCCTTTCAATCCAAGCAACCTGATTCCTGCTCTACGCATCGCTTTGTCATTGCACGAACGCATGGTGTCTGCAGAGAGTCAAGTCGACGAAATAAGCGAAAAGCTTGAGACTAGAAAGCTTGTTGATCGAGCTAAAGGTTTACTGACTGAGAAGATGAAACTGAATGAGCCTGAGGCTTTCAGATGGATTCAAAAAGCTTCAATGGACAGAAGGCTGTCAATGAAGCAAGTGGCGACAACTGTTATCGAGCAGTTAGCTGAAAAGCCTTAGCGGTTATCTCTCAAGAAGTTAGTAATTCTCACGGTTGAGAGCCTATTTCCCCGATCGTCTTCTACAGCAACTTCATGTGTTGCTAGGTTTCTTCCAATGCTCACAGCCTTAGCTGTTGCTCTAATAACACCTTCACGACAGCTCTTGGTGTGTGAGGCATTTATTTCAATGCCTACAGCGTGACGGTTTGGTCCAGCAGCAACAGTTGCACACATGCTGCCCAAAGTTTCAGCTAAGACTACATACGCTCCGCCATGCACAATACCTAGGGGCTGGGTGTTTCCCTCTGCTGGCATGGTTGCCACACCATGGGTGCCATCCAAAGCAAGTATCTTGATGCCCATACGGTCAGCCAGTTCGCCCAAACCGCGCTTTTCGATCCATTCGGCCATCTCTGGCGATAGTTCAGAAGACATAAATCCCTCATAGCCCTGTTAGCGGATGTTTTATTCAGGTCAAGTTAGGCTATTGAAATGACCAAGACCAAGCCTACTCTTTTGCTAATAGATGGTCACTCTTTGGCCTTCAGAGCTTTCTATGCTCTGAGCCCAGATGCCTTTAAGACCCCTGACGGTCGGCACACCAATGCAGTTCATGGTTTCATCTCGATGATGTTGAATATTTTGCAGAACGAGAAACCAACTCATCTTGCAGTTGCCTTCGATCTTTCTAGACATTCATTCAGAACGGACGAGTACCCAGAATACAAAGGCACTCGAGGTGAATCGCCACCGGAGTTCAATGGTCAAACAGAGCTGCTTAGAGATGCTCTATCCGCAATGAACATTTTGACTCTCTCAAGAGAGAACTATGAAGCTGATGATGTTATCGCCAGCCTTGCGGACCAAGGAGCTGCAGCAGGTTACAGAGTCCTTATCGTTTCAGGGGACAGAGACACTTTCCAACTCATTCAAGATGACGTCACCATTCTTTATCCAGTCAAAGGTGTAATGAATCTTGCCCGAATGACAGACGAGGCAGTACTAGAGAAATACGGGATTCATGCCAAGCAGTATCCAGATCTTGCTGCGTTAGTTGGAGAGACCTCCGACAACCTTCCAGGTGTTCCAGGTGTTGGTCCGAAAACTGCTGCTAAGTGGTTGCAACAATATGGAGATCTTGCTGGAGTTCTTGCCGCTGAGAATGACATTCCTGGCAAAGTCGGTGAATCTCTAAGAGAGCATCGAGAGCTTGCAGTTAGAAACAGAAGACTTAATCATTTAGTTAGAGATCTTGACTGCGGCTATAGCTTTGATGCATTCACTCTTGGTCCAGTAAACGAAGGGGCAGTGCGAGACGCTTTCGCCAAGATGCACTTCAGATCTCTACTAGAAAGAGTGCTTAGAGGTCTGGGGGTTGCTGAAGGCACTGGAAGTGCTCCTTCTGCACCTGTTGCAAATGAAGACGTCGTTGTTGAAGAAACTGTGTCACAGATCGATTTGGTTCTACCTAAAGAAGCCAAGAGTAAATCTGAAGCTCTGGCAAAGATCTATGGCTCGCCAAAACCGAGTGCAATCGTTTTTGATTTCGGTGATGAAAGCATTCTTGGTGCGGGTATCGCTAACCAGAGCGTTCGTACTTCACTATCTGCAAAAGAGTTTGATAAAGATTTCTACACTTGGATTGCTTCTGCAAACCCAAAGATTGTTTTCAACGCAAAAGCTGCAGAGAGAAGTTTGCTCAACGCTGGTGAAGCTATTTCTGGAATCTCAGATGATCCAATGCTCATGGCCTACATCGACAATCCACTACGCAAGGGTTTCTCTGCAGAAGACCTGATTGCTGAGTACCTTGGTGTTCAGCTTGACACTGAATCCGCAGACGAAGTTGTTCAGCCAGACAGAGACATGTCAGCGCTGGCTTGGTATGTGTTCCAGTTAAATCAAAGTTTGACTTCAGTCTTAGCTAAGTCAAAGCAAACTAACGTCTACAAAGAAGTTGAACTTGCAGCAAGCAACCCACTTGCAAAGATGGAGCACACCGGTATCACTTTGGATACTGATGGCATGTCCAAGCTAATGAAGAAGCTTGATAAAGAGATCGCCAAGATTGCTGCAGAGTGTTATGAGATTATCGGCAAGGAAATCAATCTTGCATCTCCAAAGCAACTGCAAACTGTCTTGTTCGATGACTTGGGTATGGAGGGAACCAGCAAAGTAAAGACTGGATTCTCAACTAATGCTGAAGCTTTGACTACATTGTTTGAACAGAACGGTCACCCGTTCTTGGAGAAGCTACTCGCTCACCGTGAAGTTACAAAGATTCGCCAGATCGTTGAGACAATCAGCAAGTCAGTTGGTTCTGACAATAGGATTCACACCACTTATGTTCAAACAGGTACTTCAACGGGAAGACTCTCTTCAGAGAATCCAAACCTTCAGAACATTCCTGTTAGAAGCGATAGAGGAAGACTGATCCGCGATGCCTTCATCGTTGGCGACGATTTTGAAACTCTTCTAACTGCTGATTACTCACAAATTGAAATGAGAATCCTTGCTCACTTGAGCCAGGATGAAGGTCTGATTGAGGCTTTCAAGTCAGGTGAAGACCTGCACAAGTTCGTTGGTTCAAGAATCTATGGAGTTCCACCTGCAGAGGTAACCGGGGCGATGAGATCCAAAGTAAAGGCAATGTCCTACGGTCTTGTCTATGGGCTCAGCGAATACGGCTTAGCCAAGCAGCTCAGAATCACTAACGCCGATGCCAAGCAATTGATGGCGGACTACTTTGATCGTTTTGGTGGCGTTAGAAGATACCTGAGCGAGGTAGTTGAAGAGGCCAAAGACCGAGGCTATACCGAGACCATTGCTGGCAGAAGAAGACCTTTCCCGGACCTAAAGAGCAAGATCTTCGCCGTTAAAGAAAACGCAAGACGGGCGGCACTAAATGCTCCTATTCAGGGAACTGCGGCCGACATCATGAAAACAGCCATGATCAACGTCGACAGGGCTCTAGTCGTCGCTAAAGTGAAGAGCCGCATCCTGCTTCAAGTTCACGATGAATTGGTGATTGAGGTTGCCAAGGGTGAGCTTGCCAAGGTTCAAGACTTGGTAATCAAGGGCATGAATGAGGCTGCAGAACTTCTAGTGCCTCTAGAAGTGAGCGTTGGAGTCGGTAAGAGTTGGGATGAGGCTGCTCACTAATGGCTAAGAAAACCTGCATTGTTGGGCCTGAAGTAGGCCTACATGCCAGGCCAGCGGCGGATTTTGTCCGCTTGGCAAGCCTCAGCAACCACAGCGTCACGGTTTCCAACCGTCTAGGTAAGAAAGCTGATGGAAGCAGCATTCTCGCCATTTTGAGCCTTGGGGCTAAGCATGGGGAAGAGCTGACAATCGAGGTTGTTGGGCCGGAAGAAGATAATGTTCTTGATGGTCTAATCCGCGTTGTTTCGGGCGAGAAGACCGTATAGACTTTCCTGAGGTCTGAATTTAGACCTAAATAAACCCAGTCCAAGTTCAATTGCTGTGAGTTGCTACGCCCGTAGTTTTCAAATGGTAATTGGCCCGAGTAAAAACAAGATCGAGACAACCTCTCTATGACAAGTAGCACCAACAAAGCTCCTAAGCAGGTAGCAGTTAACGACATCGGTTCAGCTGAAGAATTACTAGCAGAAATCGAAAAAACCCTAAAATCTTTCAACGACGGCGATCTAATCGCAGGTATCGTTGTCAAGATTGACCGCGACGAAGTTCTACTAGACGTCGGTTACAAGACCGAAGGTGTTATTCCTTCACGTGAACTATCAATCAGACATGATGCAGCCCCAGGCGACATCGTTGCTGTTGGTGATTCAATCGAGGCCCTTGTTCTTCAGAAAGAAGACAAAGAAGGCCGCCTAATTCTTTCCAAGAAGCGTGCTCAGTACGAGCGTGCGTGGGGCGATGTAGAAAAGATCAAGGAAACTGATGGCGTCGTTACCGGTTTGGTAATCGAAGTTGTTAAGGGTGGACTGATCGTTGACATCGGTCTTCGTGGATTCCTTCCAGCTTCTCTAATCGAACTACGTCGTGTTCGCGACCTAACTCCTTACCTTGGTCAGAATGTTGACGCAAAGATTTTGGAACTAGACAAGAACCGCAACAACGTTGTTCTTTCTCGCAGAGCTCTTCTAGAAGAGTCTCAGTCTGCGAACCGCAGCACATTCCTAGCTGACCTTGCTAAGGGACAGATCCGCACAGGTGTTGTTTCATCTATCGTGAACTTCGGTGCGTTTATCGACCTTGGTGGCGTTGATGGTCTAGTTCACGTAAGCGAGCTTTCATGGAAGCACATCGAGCACGCAAGTGAAGTTGTAGAGATCGGTCAGGAAGTTACTGTTGAGGTTCTAGAAGTCGACCAGGACAGAGAGCGTGTTTCACTATCTCTAAAGGCAACTCAGGAAGACCCATGGCAGGTATTTGCTAGATCACACGCAATCGGTCAGTACGCACCAGGTAAGGTCACAAAGATCGTTCCATTCGGTGCATTCGTTCGTGTTGCAGATGGCATCGAAGGTCTAGTTCACATCAGTGAGCTATCAGCGAAGCACATCGATCTTGCAAGCCAGGTTGTAACTGTTAACCAGGACGTATTCGTCAAGGTTATTGACATCGACCTAGAGCGTCGTCGTATCTCACTATCTCTAAAGCAGGCTACTGAAGAAGTAAACCCAGAGGGTACTGACTTCAACCCAGCTCTTTACGGGTTGGCTACTGACTTTGATGACCAGGGTAACTACAAGTACCCAGAAGGTTTCGACTCAGCTACTAGCGAGTGGAAGCCAGGATTCGAAGATGCTAAGGCTAAGTGGGAGAAGGAATACGCTGAAGCTCACGCACGCTGGGAAGAGCACAAGAAGCAGGTTAAGGCAGCCAACGAGCTAGCAGCAACTCTTCCTGATGCAAAGCCAGAAGTACAGGCCAGCACAACCACTTCATCTTCATCTGAAGGTGCAACAGCATCAGAGGGAACTCTTTCTGATGATGAGGCTCTATCAGCTCTACGCGACAAGCTAAAGAGTGCTGAATAGTTAGAAGTATTAGAGACGGGTTGGGCTTTTGCTCAACCCGTCTTTGCTTTAACGACAAGTTAGGCTTAGAGCATGTTCTTGATTGGTCTAACTGGCGGCATAGCAGCAGGTAAAACAACTGTTGCTGCTCATTGGGTTTCGCTCGGCGGAATAGAGATCGACGCTGACAAACTTGCCAGAGAAGTTGTAGAGCCAGGAAATCAGGGGCTTGATCAAATCAAGCAGGTTTTTGGCGAATCAGTTTTCGATTCCGATGGCTCTTTAGACCGTAAAACCCTGGGTGATGTTGTCTTCAATAATGCCGAGAAACGAAAAGAACTTGAAGCGATCATCCATCCCGGAGTTAGGGCTCGCGCTCAGGAATTGATTTCAGCATTGCCAGAAGATGCGATGGTTATCTACACAGTTCCTTTGCTGGTCGAGGCAAATGTTTCTCTTCCGTTTGATGCGATCGTGAGTGTAGAAGCTCCTGAGATTGACCGAGTTAATCGTCTAGTTGCCAGCAGAGGACTTACTCCAGAGCAGGCCTTAGCTAGAGTCAAGGCTCAAGCTTCAGCGATAGAGAGAGCCGCAGCAGCTGATTTCATTCTGAATTCAAATCAACCGCTTGTAGCGTTGCTTGCAGACGCTAGCGCTCTATGGAGAAAGTTTGAAGACATCAACCAGGGGAGAAGTTAGTGAAGGGACCTACCAGAACCTTTGCCCCTTTTGTAGTCATTAGTGAATACAAGCCATCTGGTGATCAACCGGCAGCTATTGCTGAACTAACCGACCGCATTAATAACGGTGAAAAGGATGTCGTTCTTCTTGGTGCCACTGGTACTGGAAAATCTGCTACCACCGCATGGCTTATCGAGAAGTTACAGAGACCAACTCTGGTACTTGCACACAACAAGACTCTTGCTGCTCAACTAGTGAATGAATTCCGTGAGCTATTACCAAACAATGCAGTCGAATACTTTGTGAGCTACTACGACTACTACCAACCTGAAGCATACGTTCCTCAAACAGACACATTCATTGAAAAGGATTCATCTATCAATGAGGAAGTGGAACGACTCCGTTACTCTGCAACTATGAGTTTGCTCTCTAGACGTGACGTTGTGGTTGTCTCTACTGTTTCTTGTATCTATGGTCTTGGGGCTCCTAGCGAGTATCTAGACATGTCTATGCCACTACACAAAGGTCAAACCATTGATCGAGACGAGTTGATTCGTGAATTTGTCACCATGCAGTACCAGAGAAATGACTATGACTTCTCAAGAGGTAATTTCAGAGTTAAAGGTGACACCATTGAAATCATCCCTGTCTATGACGAACTAGCTATCAGGCTAGAACTATTTGGTGATGAGATCGAAAACATCTATCAACTCCACCCTCTTACGGGCGAGATTGTCAGATCAATGGACACCATTTCTGTTTACCCAGCAAGTTACTACGTAACTTCAGCTGACCGAATGGGACCAGCTCTGGAAGCAATTGAAGAAGAGATGGCTGCCAGAGTGAAAGAATTTGAAACTCAAGGCAAGCTACTAGAAGCCCAGCGAATTAAGATGAGAACTACTTTTGATCTTGAAATGATTCGCGAACTTGGATTCTGCAGCGGGATTGAAAACTATTCAAGACACTTAGACGGTAGAGAGCCAGGTTCAGCACCTTCTTGTTTGCTCGATTACTTCCCGGAAGACTTCCTAACTGTGATTGATGAGTCTCACGTGACTGTTCCGCAAATTGGAGCGATGTATGAGGGTGACTCTTCCAGAAAGAGAACCCTCGTCGAACACGGTTTTAGACTTCCATCAGCTATGGACAACCGACCATTGAAGTGGCCTGAGTTTCTGGAGCGCGTTGGCCAGACTGTTTACCTATCTGCCACACCAGGCAAGTATGAACTTGGCGTTGCTGACGGGGCAGTAGAGCAGATTATTCGACCAACCGGTTTGGTTGATCCTCAAATCGTAATCAAGCCATCTAAAGGTCAAATCGATGATTTGTTGGAAGAGATTCGCATCCGCACCGCTAAGGATGAGCGCGTGCTTGTAACTACACTGACCAAGAAGATGTCAGAGGAACTCACTGAGTTCCTAACCGAAGCCGGTGTGAGAGTTCGTTACCTACATAGCGACGTTGATACCTTGCGAAGAGTCGAGCTGCTTAGAGAACTTAGAAGTGGCGTCTACGACGTTCTGGTTGGTATTAACTTGCTAAGAGAAGGTCTCGATCTACCTGAAGTTTCTTTGGTCAGCATTCTTGATGCCGATAAAGAAGGATTCCTACGTTCAACAACCTCGTTGATTCAAACCATTGGTCGTGCTGCTCGTAACGTCAGTGGTGAGGTCCACATGTATGCCGACAGAATCACGGACTCAATGGCTAGAGCCATCGATGAAACCAATCGTCGCAGGGAAAAGCAAGTCGCCTATAACGTCGCCAATGGTGTTGACCCTCAACCGCTTCGTAAGAAGATTGCAGACATCACAGATAGCATCCTTCGTGAAGAGCAAGACACAGCTGAACTTCTTGATAACGCTAAGAACAAGCGAACAGGAAACAAGGGCGTTACTCCTCTCAAAGCCAGACCTAACCAGAACGCTAGCTACGACGAGTTGTTGGACTTGGTCGTTGATCTTGACCAGCAAATGAAAGCTGCTGCGGCAGAACTCAAGTTCGAACTAGCGGCAAGGCTGAGGGACGAGATAAGTGAACTTAAGTACACCCTGAGACAGATTGACAAGGTTTAGCTCAAACTAGGGCGTTAAACTGGTCAAATGCCGCACATCAGCCTCCCAACCAAAGACAAACTAGTCATCAAAGGTGCCAGGGTTCACAACCTTAAGAACCTAAACCTTGAGATACCTAAGAACTCAATGGTTGTGTTCACTGGGCTCAGTGGTTCAGGTAAGTCATCTCTTGCATTCGACACCATCTTCGCCGAAGGGCAGCGACGCTACGTTGAGTCCCTAAGTGCTTATGCGAGGCAGTTCCTAGGTCAAGTAGACAGACCTGATGTTGACTTCATCGAAGGTTTATCTCCAGCTGTTTCTATCGACCAAAAATCTACAAACAGAAACCCAAGATCAACTGTTGGAACCATCACTGAAATCCATGACTATCTAAGACTTCTATGGGCTCGTATCGGTGTCCCGCACTGTGCTGAATGTGGTCAAAAGATCACAAAGCAGACAGCTCAGCAAATTGTTGATCAAATCATGCAGATTAAGGTCGGTACCAAGTATCAAATCCTCGCACAGGTAGTAGACCAGAAGAAAGGCGAGTTCTCAGACCTTTTCCGCGACTTGCTCAGTCAAGGGTTCGCTAGAGCGGTCGTTGATGGTGAAGTTGTTCAGCTTACTGACGCTAAGCCACTGAAGAAGACATACAAGCACGACATCTCGGTTGTTATTGACCGCCTAGTTGCCAAAGAAGACATCACCCAAAGACTTACGGATTCCGTTGAAACAGCTCTGAAGGTTGCCAACGGAAGACTCACTATTGATTTCGTAGACGCTAAGGGTGAGGGCAAATACAGAAACTTCAGTGAGAAGATGTCTTGCCCGAATGAGCACACGCTAGCTCTGACTGAAATCGAACCTAGAACTTTCTCTTTCAACGCACCTTTTGGAGCTTGTCCTAAGTGCTCTGGTCTAGGTATCAAGATGGCTGTTGACAAGGAACTGATCATTGGAGATGTTTCAGAGTCAATAACTGGTGGTGTCATTAGACCATGGTCAACTCAAGGCAAAGGTCTCTTTACTTACTACACAAGACTCCTAAATGGGCTTGCTAAGGATCTTGATTTCTCTTTGAATACTCCTTGGCAAGATTTGCCTGAAGAAGTTCAAGATGCAGTTCTCTACGGTAACAACTTTGAAGTTCAGATGAAGTGGAAGAACAAATACGGTCGCGAACTCAAATACACAACCGGATTTGAAGGCGCACTGAACTACATTGAACGTAAGTATCTCGAAGCCGATAACGATTGGGCTCGAGGTAAGTGGTCAGAGTATCTTCGTGAAACTCCATGTCCGGATTGTAATGGAGCTCGCCTCCGACCAGAAGTTCTAGCCGTAAAGGTTGCTAATACTTCGATTGCTGATGTCTGCTTTATGAGTCTTGGAGAATCCTTCAACTTCTTTGAGAAACTCAAGCTTGATAAGCGAGATGAAAAAATTGCCGCACAGGTTCTGAGAGAGATCCGCTCCAGACTTGATTTCCTAATTGCTGTTGGTCTTGATTACCTCTCCCTGGAAAGAGCTGCAGCAACGCTGTCAGGTGGAGAAGCTCAAAGAATTAGATTGGCTACCCAAATTGGTGCAGGTCTAACCGGGGTTCTATACGTGCTTGACGAGCCAAGCATCGGTCTTCATCAGAGAGATAACATGCGTTTGATCGACACCTTGATCAAACTACGTGATCTAGGTAACACCCTCATTGTTGTTGAGCATGATGAAGACACCATCAAGGCCGCCGACTGGCTAGTTGACATTGGTCCAGGGGCAGGAGTCAACGGTGGAGAGGTAGTTCACAGCGGAAGCTACAAGACAATCCTCACTAACAAGGAATCCATCACTGGAGCGTTCCTAAGCGGTCGAGAGTCAATCCAGACACCTAAGAAGAGAAGACCAGTTGACGAAGATCGTCTCATCAAGGTAGTAGGAGCTAGAGAAAACAACCTCAAGAACATAGATGTGACATTCCCACTCGGTACTTTCACATCCGTAACAGGTGTCAGTGGTTCTGGAAAGTCATCTTTGGTAAATGACGTTCTTTACGAAGTTTTAGCCAACAAGCTCAATGGTGCTAAGGGAGTTGCTGGTAAGCACACTCGTATTGAGGGACTAGATCAATTAGACAAAGTTGTTCATGTAGACCAGAACCCAATTGGTAGAACCCCTAGATCAAACCCTGCTACCTACACAGGTGTTTTCGACCACATTCGCAAGCTATTCGCTGACACTCAGGAATCTAAAGCTAGGGGATACCAGCAGGGAAGATTCTCATTCAACGTTAAAGGCGGTCGCTGTGAAGCTTGCAGTGGTGATGGAACTCTCAAGATTGAGATGAACTTCCTTCCTGATGTTTACGTTTCATGCGAGGTTTGCCACGGTGCACGTTACAACCGCGAAACTCTTCAGGTTAAGTACAAAGGTAAATCCATTGCAGAAGTTCTGGAAATGCCTATCTCTGAAGGAGCGGAGTTCTTCAAGGCAATCACCTCCATTTCAAGATACCTAGACACCCTGGTTGATGTTGGGCTGGGATACGTTCGTCTAGGTCAAAGTGCAACGACACTTTCTGGTGGTGAGGCTCAGCGAGTTAAGTTGGCTACAGAACTGCAAAAGAGATCTTATGGTCGCAGCATCTACGTTCTAGATGAGCCAACCACTGGTCTCCACTTTGAGGATGTCAGAAAACTTCTTCTGGTTCTGAATGGCTTGGTTGACAAAGGAAACACGGTAATAGTCATCGAGCACAACCTGGACGTAATCAAGAGTTCGGACTGGGTTGTAGACATTGGGCCTGAAGGTGGATCTAGAGGTGGAGAAGTGGTCGCTGTTGGTACTCCAGAGCAAATCGCTAAATCTGCCAAATCTCATACTGGAAAGTTCCTCAAGGAAATTCTTATTTAGAAATGGCAAACGACCTTAGCTTTAGACCCAAGAGTTCAGAGATTCCAACTGACCCAGGCGTCTATCGTTTTGTTGATGAAAACGGTCGTGTTCTTTACGTTGGCAAAGCTAAAAATTTGAGAGCGAGACTAACTTCTTACTTTGCTCCACTGAACACTCTGCAAGAGAAGACGCGAAGGATGGTTCTCACAGCCAGGGATGTGAACTGGACCATCGTAAAAACAGAGTTCGAAGCGCTACAACTTGAATTCACTTGGATCAAGGAATTCAATCCTCCATTCAATGTGAGATTCAAAGACGATAAGTCCTATCCTTACCTTGCGTTGACCATGAGTGATGCAGTGCCACGCGTTTTCATTACGCGAAACAGGGAGATCAAAGGCGCAAAGTACTTTGGTCCCTACACAAAGACTTGGGCAATCAGAGACACCTTAGACAGCTTGCTCAAGGTTTATCCAATTCGTTCATGTTCTGCAGGTGTTTACAACACAGCTAAAGCGACCAATAGGCCATGTCTTCTTGCTGACATTGGTAAATGTTCCGCTCCTTGTGTGGGGCGTGTAACACCTGAGAAGCACAAAGAGCTTGCCAAAGGTTTCTCTGACTTTTTACAAAGCGGCGACGAGACGCACGTTGAATCTTTACGAGCAAGAATGCTCAAAGCATCTGACGATAAGAACTACGAACTAGCGGCAAAGTTACGTGACAACATCTTCGCTCTGGATACAGTACTTGAGAAGAGCACTGTTGTTTTCACAGATCAAACAGACGCTGATCTTTTTGGCATCGCTGATGATGAACTTGCAGCAGCTGTCTCTTTGTTCAGAGTTCGCGGCGGACGCATCCGAGGTGTAATGGGCTGGGTAGTTGACAAAGAACTGGAGAGAGATCAAGCAGAGTTAGTTGAGTATCTGCTGCAGAACGTCTACGGCAAAGACGCTACTTTCGCCAGCGATGTTCCTCGAGAAGTTCTTGTACCAATACTTCCAGCTGATTCTGAAGCACTCAGTCAATGGCTTACAAACATCAGGGGTTCAAAAGTAGATCTTCGAATTCCTCAACGAGGGGACAAGAGGGCTTTAGCCGAAACAGCTCTGATGAATGCCAAGCACGCTCTTGGTCTTTACAAACTACGAAGAACTGCTGACTTCACGGCCAGATCAGAAGCCTTAGCTGAGATTCAGAACGCACTAAATCTTGAAACTGCTCCGCTACGAATCGAATGTTTTGACGTCTCTCACCTCGGTGGGACAGGAATCGTTGCCTCAATGGTTGTCTTTGAGGATGGACTGCCAAAGAAGAACCAATACAGAAAATTCAACATCGAGCTTTCTAGTGACGATACAGAATCTCTTTACCAAACTCTCACCAGAAGACTTAAGTACCTGGCCGAAGGAGCCTCAGACAATGACAACAAGTTCAGCTACCGACCGGGTCTACTGGTAGTAGACGGTGGGCAACCTCAAGTAAATGCAGCGGCGCGAGCCCTGGCTGACAGTGGAATCACCGACATAGCTGTAGTCGGTCTTGCTAAGAGACTTGAGGAGATTTGGTTACCAAATAATCCATTCCCAGTTATTCTCCCTAGAGGTTCTGAAGCCTTGTTCCTACTGCAACGGATTAGAGACGAAGCTCACCGTTTCGCTATTACAGCCCAGCGAACACAGAGGAAGTCAAGCATTGCAACCGAGCTTGGATCCATAGAGGGACTCGGTGAGAAGCGGGTCTCCGCCCTCCTGCGACGCTTCGGCTCTGCCAAGCGACTAAGAGTCGCCAGTGTTGAGGAAATCGCTGAGGTGGCTGGAATTGGACCTATTTTGGCTTCTTCTATCGCTCAGAGGCTCAAAGAGTCCGATAAGTAAACAACTGGCTAATTTCTCTTTTTGGAACTCGGGCGTGTCGCAAAGTCGTTAGAGTTATCACTAAGCAGTTGAAAGGTCTACATTGAGCAGTTCTACCTCATTCGAGTTACTAGTAGTAACTGGCATGTCTGGTGCGGGGCGTTCAACTGTCGCCCATGCCTTAGAGGACATGGACTGGTATGTAGTTGACAATCTGCCTCCACAAATGCTCAAGCCAATGGCTGAGCTATTCTCGATGACCGATAAGGCTCTTCCAAGATTGGCTGTTGTCATTGACGCCAGGGGCGGTGGCCTATTTGAAGATCTCACTGGATACATCAGCGAGATGAAGAGCGGCAACATTGACGTTCAGGTTCTCTTTTTAGAAGCTAATGACTCAACTCTCATCAAGCGATTCGAGCAGGTGAGAAGACCTCACCCACTACAAGGCGAAGGAACAATCTCTGACGGTATTGCATTGGAGCGAGCACGCTTACTGCCACTACGTGAGCAAGCTGACTTCATTGTTGACAGCAGTGATTTGAACGTCTATCAACTCGGTTCCAAGATTGCCGAAAGCTTTTCAAGCGAACAAAGCAACAAACTCAAGTTGCTTATTCAAAGCTTTGGGTTCAAGTATGGAGCTCCTAGCGATGCCGATCTGATTGCAGACATGAGATTCATTCCGAACCCTTATTGGAACGAAGAACTCAGACCTTTCAATGGTGAGGACAAGCAGGTCGCTGACTACGTACTAAAGGCTGAAGGAGCTGAAGAGTTCATTAGTAAATACGTAGCCGCGCTTGCACCGGTTTTGCAAGGTTTCCAGAGAGAGAATCGAAAGAGAGTATCAATTGGAATTGGTTGTACAGGTGGGAAACACCGAAGTGTTGCAACTGCTATTGAAATAGCAAAGAGACTGTCTGAGCTAGACGGCGTTGAAGTTAGCATCAAGCACAGAGATTTAGGAAAAGAGTAACAATGGCATTAACAGCAGAACTAAAAGACGAACTAGCAAGAGTTGAAGTGAGTAAGAGCACAGTGCGTGCAGCTGAGCTTGCAACGATTCTTCGATTCTGTGGCGGTCTTCATCTAGTCGCAGGAAAGATTGTCGTTGAAGTTGAAGTAGATACAGCACAACTTGCTCGACGAGTCAGCAGAGACCTCATGGAAGTTTACGGAGTCGATAGTGAACTAGCCGTTATCTCAGCAGGCGGAATCAGAAAGACAGCTCACTACAGAATCAAAGTCACAGAGAACGCAGAGATTCTTGCTCGTCAAACAGGACTTATTGATTCAAAGAACCGACCAGTTAGAGGATTACCTGCTGCACTAGTTTCTGGAAGTAAGGCTGATGCTGAAGCGGTATGGCGTGGAGCCATCTTGGCTCACGGTTCACTTACAGACCCTGGACGATCAGCAACGCTTGAGATCACCGCACCAGGAAATGAAGCGGCAATGGCTCTAGTTGGAATTGCCAGAAGATTAGATGTATTTGCAAAGGTTCGTGAAGCTCGTGGCGTTTATCGCGTTGTAGTTCGTGAGGGCGATGCAATTGTAGAAATCTTGAAGCACGTTGGCGCTCACGGTGTTGTCTTGAAATATGAAGAGCTTCGAGTAAGAAGAGAAGTTCGTGGCAAGCAGAACAGGCTTGCCAATTTCGACAACGCTAACTTGATGAGATCAGCCCAAGCCGCAGTAGCAGCTGGTCAAAGAGTTAAGCGTGCAATGGAGATCCTTGGTGATGACATTCCAGAGCATCTGAAGGTGGCAGGAGAGTTGCGTTTGAATAATCGCGATGCCAGCCTCGATGATCTTGGAAGGCTAGCCGTCCCTCCTTTGACTAAGGATGCTATTGCGGGGCGTATCCGTCGTTTACTGGCTTTAGCGGATAAAGTTGCAGCAGAGCAGGGAATTCCAAATACTGAGCTTGAATCTCAAGAGAACGACTAAATAGGAGCACAACATGAGCAAATACGTATTGCCAGACCTCAGCTACGACTACGGAGCTCTAGAGCCGAACATCTCTGGAAAGATCATGGAATTGCACCACGACAAGCACCACTTGGCTTACGTCAACGGAGCAAACTCGGCACTAGACGCTCTAGCTGAAGCTAGAGAAAAGAACGATTTGACCATGGTGAACAAGTTCCAGAAGGACCTTGCATTCAACTTGGCTGGTCACGTCAACCACACAGTGTTCTGGAGGAACATGTCTCCTGAAGGTGGCGACAAGCCAACAGGCGAACTTGCAGCTGCTATTGACGAGTTCTTCGGCTCTTTTGACGCTTTCAGAGCCCACTTTACAGCCAGCGCTTTAGGCATCCAGGGTTCTGGATGGTCAATTCTGGTTTGGGACATTTTGGGTCAGAAACTGATCATCGAGCAGCTTTATGACCACCAGGGCAACCTTTCAGTTGGCTCAATCCCACTATTGATGCTCGACATGTGGGAGCACGCCTTCTACCTGGACTACCAGAACGTGAAGCCAGAGTACGTAAAGGCCTTCTGGAACATCGTTAACTGGACCGACGTTCAGGCTAGATTCCTTGAGGCTAGCAAGAACACATCAACTCTTCTGCTACCCTAAAAGCAAGGTATCCCACCCAACGTTGAGTGGTTTGAAGCCAATACACCCCTCAAAATGCACCGTTTCCGGTGCCTGAAATAACGGAGAAAAACTATGACCACACGCGTTGGAATTAACGGTTTTGGACGCATTGGAAGAAACTTCCTACGTGCTGAACTTGCTAAGGGTACAGACCTTGAGATCGTTGCAGTAAACGACCTGAGCGATCCAAAGGGTCTAGCTCACCTTCTAAAGTATGACTCCGTAACTGGCCGTTTGAACATGGATGTAACTGTTGAAGGACAGAACATTCACGTTGGCGGAACAACCATCAAGGTATTGGCTGAGCGCGACCCTGCAAACCTGGGTTGGGGAGATCTAGGCGTTGACATCGTAATCGAGTCAACCGGTCGTTTCACAGACGCTAAAGACGCTGTAAAGCACATTGAAGCAGGAGCTAAGAAAGTAATCATCTCTGCTCCAGCAACTGGTGAAGATGCAACATTCGTTATTGGTGTGAACGAACACCTATACGACCCAGCAAACCACCACATCATCTCAAACGCATCTTGCACAACAAACTGTCTAGCTCCATTAGCAAAGGTCTTCAACGACACTTTCGGAATCGTAAACGGTTTGATGACTACAGTCCACGCTTACACTGCTGACCAGAACCTACAGGATGGTCCACACAGCGACCTTCGTCGTGCTCGTGCAGCAGGAATCAACATCGTTCCATCTTCAACCGGAGCAGCCAAGGCTCTTGGACTAGTTCTTCCAGAACTAAAGGGCAAGTTAGATGGTTTCGCACTTCGTGTTCCAGTTCCAACAGGATCTATCACTGATCTAACTCTTGTTTCTCAGCGAGAAGTAACTGTTGAGGAGATCAAGGCCGCTTACAAGGCTGCAGCTGCAGGTCCACTAAAGGGAATCCTGATGTACACAGAGGACGAGATTGTTTCTAGCGACATCGTGACAGACCCACACTCATCAATCTTTGATGCTGGTTTGGTTCGCGTTATTGGCGGTACAACAGTCAAGCTTTCTTCTTGGTATGACAACGAGTGGGGTTACTCAAACCGACTAGTTGATCTAACCGAGCTTGTTGCAGCAAAGCTTTAATTCACCAATGCGCACGCTAGCTGACCTTCCAGACCTAAAGTCAAAGCGGGTAATTGTCCGCTGCGATCTGAACGTTCCACTTGATGGTTCAAGGATTACTGACGATGGCAGAATCCTTGCCTCTCTTCCTACCTTGAACCATCTCTTGGGTCTTGGTGCCAAAGTGATTGTTATTAGTCACCTAGGTCGTCCAGATGGATCGCCAGTTAGCAAGTACTCCCTTGAACCTGTAGCCTCACGCCTTGGAGAACTACTGGACACCACTGTTTCATTCAGTGCAACAACAGTCGGTTCAGAGGCTCAAGCGGCCGTAGAAAACCTACAAGATGGTCAAGTACTAGTTTTAGAGAACCTACGTTTCAACGCAGGGGAGACTGCAAAGGAAGCCAGCGAAAGAAACCTTTTCGCTGAGCAATTAGCTCAGTTGGGTGAGTTCTTCGTTAGCGATGGTTTCGGTGTTGTTCACCGCAAACAAGCCTCTGTGTATGAACTGCCTGGTTTGTTACCCAGTGTCGCTGGATTCCTGATTGAAAAAGAACTCGAGGTTCTAACAAGGCTT
>JBJOQP010000005.1:0-23932 GCA_046049845.1 Actinomycetota bacterium | reverse complement strand
GATGCCGACTCCCAAAGAGGTAACGATCTCTTCACGGATGCTGTCCAAGGGCGGGTTGGTTACCTGAGCGAATTGCTGGACGAAGTAATCAAACAAAAGTCTTGGCTTGTCACTCAAGGCAGCGATGGGAGTGTCAGATCCCATTGCTCCAAGAGGTTCTGCTCCAACCTTTGCAATAGGTGCAACAAGGATTCTTAGATCTTCCTCTGTGTAACCGAAGGTTCTTTGACGTCTTCCAACTGAGCTCTTCGTGTACGCAACGTGTTCACGTTCTGGAAGATCTTTGAGCTTGATGCGGTTCTCTTCTAGCCACTTACCCCAAGGCTCAGCAGCAGCAATCTCCGCTTTGATCTCAGAGTCGTCAATCAATCTTCCCGACGCTGTGTCAGCTAGGAACATACGCCCAGGCTGCAATCTTCCCTTGCGAACAATGCGGCTTGGTTCGATGTCAACAACTCCAATTTCCGAAGCTAGAACTACTAAACCATCTTCAGTGACGATGTATCTTCCAGGACGAAGACCATTTCTATCAAGAGTTGCACCAACAAGATCACCATCAGTGAAAATAACTGCCGCTGGTCCATCCCAAGGTTCCATCAACATTGAGTGATACTCGTAGAAATCACGGAGTTGTGGATCCATGTCTGTTTGCTTTTCCCAAGCTTCAGGAATCATCATCATCATCGCGTGAGGTAGAGACCTACCTGATTGAACAAGAAGTTCAAGTACTTCATCGAATGAAGCAGAGTCGCTTCCTCCAGGAGTGATGATTGGTTTAAGTTCATCTATGTTCGGTAGCGCTGGCGAAGATAGTCGAGACTCTCTGGCCTTCATCCAGTTTCTGTTTCCCTTAACAGTGTTGATTTCACCGTTGTGGGCAATCATCCTGAATGGATGAGCTAGAGGCCATGATGGGAAAGTGTTAGTTGAGAATCTAGAGTGAACTAGCGCAAGTTTGGATTCAAATTTCTCATCACTTAGATCCGGGAAGAATGGCTCTAGCTGCAGAGTCGTGACCATACCTTTGTAGACAATAGTCTTTGCAGACAATGATGGGTGATAAACAGAAAGTTCACGCTCTGATCTCTTGCGAAGGAAGAACAGCTCACGTTCAAGTGCTTCGTTAGAAATTTCTTTACTAGACGAAACGAATACTTGAACAATCTGCGGCATTGCATCTCTTGCTAAGTCTCCAAGAACGCTCGGGTCAGTTGGAACTTGTCTAAGGCCAAGAAGAGTTAGTCCTCTAGCTGCAGCCATCTTTGCAAATGATGCCTCAAAACTTCTGGAGTCATCGTCTAAACCGAGGAACACCAAGCCAGCACCATATGAACCTTGAGCTGGTAATTCGAATTCAACAACTGATCTGAAGAATGCGTCAGGAATTTGAGTGATGATTCCAGCACCGTCACCAGTACCAGCGTCTGACCCAACAGCTCCTCGGTGTTCTAAGTTGCGAAGGGCGTTAAGAGCTGTGTCGATGATGTCGTGACCGGCTGTGCCTCGAAGGGTCGCAACCATGGCCAAACCACAGGCATCTTTATCGCGAGCAGGGTCGTATAGCCCAGATGCTGCTGGAGCGGTGTTAAACCGCTCGAACGGCGACTGACCAGACATGACGAACTCCATTCAAAAATGTGATGGGGACGGCAGTGGCCCTAGGGGTGGAAAGAGTCTATTTCTTTTCCGTTGACTCGGTCAATCCTACTTCAGACGCCTCAACATCGCTGGTTTGCTCAGTTTCAACAGTTTCAGTCGATTGCTGGGCAAGTTGCCTGTTTGAGCGTCCTGGCAGGTATCCAGTGGTCTCAATACCAGTGTGTCTGGCCCTTTGAATCATAAACAGGGCCAGTCCGACAAGGATTCCAACTAAAGCTGAGATCTGGTTAGTTCTGAGCCCGAAGAAGACGTCACTTGGGTCCAATCGGATGGATTCGATGAAGAATCTGCCGATTGAGTACCAGATTAGGTAGGCAGCGAACATGCGGCCCCAACGAAGGTTGTAACGCTTTTCAGCTAGCAATAGCACCGCAATACCCAAAAGTGACCACAGAGACTCATAGAGGAAGGTTGGGTGGAAAGCCAAACCTTCTGGAAGGCCTAGAGGATAGCTCTCGTTATAGCTTGGGATGAGGATTCCCCACGGCAGATCAGTTGGAGCCCCAAACAACTCGTTGTTGAAGTAGTTACCCCAACGACCAAGAGCCTGTGCTGCTAGTAGACCTGGAACCAAGGCATCGGCGAAGCTGAGGAAGCGAATTCCAGCAGATTCGATCTTCAGTGCCTTAATGTCAACCTGGCATGCGATATAAGCACCAATTGAGCCGAAGATGATTGCACCGTAAATCGCAAGACCACCCTCCCAAAGTCTGAACATAGCGGTCCAATCCTTGCCAGGGCCAAAGTAGTCATTCAAGTGGGTTGCCACGTGGAACAGACGTCCACCGATGATCCCCATTGGGACAGCCCAAATTGCGATGTCAATCGCGAGACCGGCTTCCATTCCCCTAGCCTTCATTCTTCCTGCTGTTAGGACAACTGCAACGATGATTCCAGCAAGAATGAACAGAGCGTAGAAGTGAATTACTACTGGCCCGAGCTGAAAAGTCGAAATAGTTGGTGATGGAATTGCATTTAGGAATGACACTTAGTTACCGCCCTTTAATTGTTTAACTACTCTTATTAATTCTTCAACGCCGCCGTCTCGGTAAGCCTTAATGAAAACGCTTCCCACAATTGCACCATCAGCGTAGGTATTTACTTCGGAAACTTGTTCAGCTGTTGAGATGCCGATACCTACACAAACAGGAACCTTGGTAGATGTTGACTTCACACCAGAGACAACTCCCCTAGCTTTGGCGTCTACATCTTCTCTTGCACCAGTGATACCCATGGTCGAAACAGCGTAAATGAAACCTCTGCTCAAGCGTGCTACTTGATCTAACCTTGCTTGTGATGAAGAAGGAGTGGCCATAAACACTCTGTCTAATTCCAATTCGTCCGAAATGTTCAACCAGTCTGCTGCCTCATCAGGAATTAAATCAGGAGTAATTAATCCTGCTCCTCCTGCAGCTTTTAGATCTCTCGCAAACCGTTCTACGCCGTACTGCATGATTGGATTCCAATAACTCATGACTAGAACTGGAGTGGAAACTCTTGAAGTGATTTGCTTCAGTAGATCAAAGAACATGCTGAGCTTGAAGCCATTCGTTAGCGCTTCTTCAGTAGCGACTTGAATCACTAGCCCATCCATAACAGGATCACTGTAAGGAATTCCCAGCTCCAAGATGTCAATGCCAGACTCACACATAGCAACACAGGCTTCAACTGATGCTTCCACGGTTGGGTAACCCGCTGGGAAGTATCCAATCAGTGCTGACTCGCCTTTTTGGTCGAGTGTGTTTAGAAGAGTCTCTGTCTTACTCATCTTCTCTAACCTAAGAATCCAAAATACTTGCCAACGGTTTCCATGTCTTTATCTCCACGACCGCTCAAGTTTAGAAGCACAGAAGAACCAGGCTTCAAAGTCGAACCATACTTAATCACACCTGCCAACGCGTGAGCAGTTTCGATTGCAGGAATAATACCTTCGGTTTGGGATAGAGCCTTCAGAGCTTGCATTGCTTCATCATCGCTAATGCCGAAGTACTGAGCTCTGTTTAAATCTTTCAACCATGAGTGCTCTGGGCCAACACCCGGGTAGTCAAGACCAGCTGAAATTGAGTGGCTTTCAACGGTTTGTCCGTCTTCGTCTTGCAACATGTAGCTCTTAGCGCCGTGCAAAACACCAACTCTTCCCTTGCTCAGAGTTGCAGCATGTCTCATGGTGTCCATGCCTTCGCCAGCAGCCTCGAAACCCCACAGCGCGACGTCCTCATCATCTAGGAAGGCGTGGAACAAACCAATAGCGTTAGATCCACCACCTACGCAGGCTGTCACCACATCAGGTAGGCAACCGAAGTCATCCAGCATCTGCTGACGAGCCTCTTTACCAATTACTGAATGAAAGTCTCTAACGATTGTTGGGAAAGGGTGCGGACCAGCAACAGTTCCGAGCAAATAGTGGGTGTCATCAACGTTGGCAACCCAGTCTCTAAGTGCTTCGTTAATTGCATCCTTCAAAGTTCTAGATCCGGTTGTTACCGCAACAACTTCAGCACCAAGCAACTTCATGCGAGCTACGTTCAAAGCTTGTCTTTGGGTATCAACTTCACCCATGTAGACCACGCACTCAAGTCCAAAGAGTGCAGCTGCTGTTGCGCTGGCAACACCGTGTTGACCTGCACCAGTTTCAGCGATAATTCTCTTCTTGCCCATTCTCTTTGCGAGAAGTGCCTGTCCAATGACGTTATTGATTTTGTGAGACCCGGTGTGATTCAAATCTTCACGCTTAAGGAAGACTCTGATGCCCCCAGCTAATGCAGCAAACTTAGGCACTTCAGTGATGATGGAAGGTCTACCGACGTAAGTCTTGTTGAGTTCATCCAACTCAGCAGCGAATGAAGGGTCTGCCTTCGCTTTGGCATATGTTTCTTCAAGTTGATCTAACGCAGCAATCAGAGACTCAGGCACGAACCTGCCTCCATACTCACCGAAGTATGGGCCGTCCTGGTCCTGAAGTCTGGTTGTTGAAGTCATTGCTAAAGTCTAATCTTTCTGACTGAAGTGAATTCCTGAAGTAGCTCTGAAGCGTTACCAGTGACAAGAGCTTCACCAACTAGGACCATATCTGCGCCAGCATTGGCATAAGCCTCAACATCTGGAGTGCTTCTAACGGCAGATTCTGCTACAGCAATGCAGTCTTTAGGTAGGAGGCTTGAAATCTCTTGGAATAGGTTGCGGTCTGTCTCAAAGGTAGATAAATCTCTGGCGTTTATCCCGATTAGTTTCGCTCCAGTGTCAATCGCTCTCAAAACCTCTTCACTGGAGTGAGTCTCAACAAAGGGGGTCATCCCGAAGCTCTCTACGAACTTCACAAGGTGCTCTAACTTACTCTGCTCAAGACCAGCAACGATTAGAAGAACTAGATCGGCACCACACGCTCGTGCTTCAAGAACTTGCTGTTCCATTGAGACGAAGTCCTTGCGGAGGATGGGAATTGACACTGCTTTTCTAACAGCAACTAAATCCTCAAGCGAACCCTTGAATTTGCGCTCCTCAGTTAGAACGCTGATGGCTGAAGCCCCTGCAACTTGGTAGGTCTTAGCAAGTGCTGCTGCGTCTTCTATTGGTGCAAGATCGCCTTTGGAAGGACTGGCTCTCTTTATTTCAGCAATGACTTCAATTGTCCTTGATTTACCGAAAATAGAGAGGCAGTTGGTTGCTGGATCAGCATTGTTGATAAGGGATTCAAGATCGGCGATTGATACTCGCTCTAGCCGAGCGAGAGCGTCTGCCTCAGCTCCTGCGTAGAGATCTTGAAGCATTACTTCTTTGAGTTGGTTGAATTAATGCCGTAGCCAAGCTTCACAAGTACAGGACCCATTGGAATGGAAAGAACTGTCAGAACGGCACCAATGACAACAAGTGAACCCTCAGGCAGAACGATGCCCAGTGTTGCCACACTAACGCCTAAAATCGCTGTTATTACAGCAGCCCAAGCTGCTACTGAGTTGCCGTGTCCTGGTTCGTTTTCGTGGTTGCTCATAATTACCCTTCCGCTCACAATCTTAACAAGTCTTGTTATCTCTCTTGTGTCAATTCAACTAATTGCTACCAAATAGAGCGTTAGCTCTGTCAATTGAAGTGATCACAGCAGACATCTTGCTGTTTGTCTCTTGGTATTCAGACTCAGGCACCGAATCAAGCACGATACCTGCACCAGCTTGAACTCGAGCTATCCCATCCCTAATGAATGCTGTTCTAATAGCAATCGCTAGGTCAGCATTGCCTTCAAAGTCTAGATAGCCAACTACTCCACCGAAGATGCCTCTGTTGGCAGACTCTAGATTGTCGATGATTTCTAGTGCTCTTGGCTTTGGTGCTCCTGAGAGGGTGCCGGCTGGGAAAGTCGCCTTGAACACATCTATCGGAGTTTCGCCATCGGCAAGTTGGCCCTCAACTGTTGAGACCAAGTGCATAATGTGGCTGAATCTTTCAATCTTCATGAACTGAGTAACGGACACAGAAGAAGGTTCACAAACCTTCAGTAAGTCATTTCTTGCCAAGTCAACCAGCATTAGATGCTCGGCTCTCTCTTTGTGATCAGCCAAGAGTGAGTCGGCAAGGGCCTCATCACTTCCCTGGTCAACACCACGAGGCCTTGAACCTGCGATCGGATGCATCACCACTTTCGTCCCAGAAACCTTGACGAGTGCTTCAGGAGAGGAACCGACTACGGCGTAGTCGCCGTTTTCGTCGGAGTAGTTCAGTAGATACATATATGGTGATGGATTCAAAGCTCTGAGGACCTGATAAACATCAATCGGACGAGCCTTTACCTCGATGTCCATGCGTTGCGACAGAACAACCTGGAACACATCACCTGCTCTAACGTGTTCTTTAGCAACCTCAATAGCATCGAGGAAATCTTCATGCTTGGTTCTAGGAGTTCGCTTAGCTGCAACATCATCTGTCTTGGTGGATAGCTTTTGCTTAGTTGGTTCAGACAATTTCTCAAGTAACTCTTCAATGCGTGAAGTTGCTTCTTGATATGCGTTTACATGATTTGTCTTGCTGTCGCAGTAAATGTTGGAGACGATAAGAATGCTGCTGGTCTGATGATCAAGAACGATTACGTCTCTGACCATTTCCAAGTGAATCTTTGGTCTGTCATAGTCAGAGCTCGGAACCTCTGGCAAGTTCTCGATGTCCCGAATTACGTCCCAGGAGAAGAGACCAACGAGACCAGAAGTAAGCGGTGGTAGTTGATCCAAGTCCGAAGTTTTCCATGATGACTGGATAAGACGAATGGCATCGAGTGGAGAGTCTGGAAGTTCTTCTTGGTTAGGAAGAGCAAGGCTTCGGTCACTAACTATGAATTGAGTTTCAGTTTCAATGAAACTTGCTCTGCTTGAGACACCAATGAAGCTGTATCTTGACCAAACACCTTGCTCTGCCGATTCAAGAAGGAAAGTTCCTGAACGCCCGGCGGATAGTTTCTCGTAGATACCAACTGGAGTGTCTGTCCCTCCAAAAACTTTGATGAAGATAGGAACTACTTTTCCAGTTTCAGCAATGGCTCTGAACTCTTCAGAAGAGAGATTGTACTTTTGCCCCATCGCTAGCCCCCTTGTACATCTAGCTTTGAGGAATCGAAACAAGATTCACTTCCGGTGTGGCAACTTGGTCCAACTGGATCAACGATGAGCAGAATCGAATCCTGGTCGCAATCAAGTTCGATTGAGACAACCTTCAAGAGGTTTCCAGAGGTTTCCCCCTTTTTCCAAAGTTCATTTCTCGACCTTGACCAAAAGTGAGCAAATCCGGTTTGCTTAGTCAGTTCAAATGCCTCAGCGTTCATGTAGGCAAGCATTAGAACTCGACCTGATTCGGAATTCTGCACGATGGCAGGAATCATGGACTGTTTGGCAAAGTCTGGGGTAATCATGTTGCTACATTCTAACTTTCACGCCGCTGGCGTTTAGCTCAGACTTTACCAGTTCAATCGACAAGACACCGCTGTGGAAGACAGAGGCCGCCAACACTGCGTTGGCTCCAGCTTGAACCGCAGGCAAGAAGTCGCTTGCCTCGCCTGCACCACCGCTTGCGATGATTGGTAACGAGGTTGCATTACGAATGACCTTGATGAGCTTTGTGTTGAAGCCTTCTTTGGTGCCATCAGCATCGACGCTGTTTATGAGCAATTCTCCGATCCCTCTGTCCTGGTTGTCCGCAATCCAAGCAAGAGCATCAACACCTGTCCTTTTGGTGCCTCCATGTGTTGTGAGTGAATAGCCAGATGGAACTGTTGAGTCTTCAACGATGTCCAGAGAAACCACAACGATTTGGTCCCCATACTTGGCTGAGATCTCATCAATCAGACCTGGATTTGATACGGCAGATGTTCCGAGACTTACCTTGTCAGCTCCAGCATCTAGGTAAGTTGCAACATCAGACAACTGCGTAACGCCTCCGCCAACGGTCAGTGGAATAAAAATAGATTCCGCTGTCTTAGCAATCACGTCCAACATCGCTTTTCTACCTTCAAGGCTTGCTGAGACGTCTAAGAACGTGATTTCATCTGCTCCAGATTCGTAATACTTCTTGGCTAGCTCAACTGGATCGCCAATGTCAGACAGACCTTGAAACTTGATTCCTTTTACTACTCGACCATCTTTAACGTCGAGGCAAGGAATTACTCGAATAGACAGTGCCACGTTAGATTCTTGCTGCGTGTATTGCGCTTACAAGGATTGCTCTCGCACCCAAATCGTAAAGCTCATCCATCTTTGAGTTTGTTTCACTTCTCAGCACTAACGCTCTAACAGCTAGCCAGTTTGCGTCCTTGGTTGGTGAAACAGTTGGAGATTCAATTCCAGGAGTGATAACAGATGCTTGCTCGATCAAATCTGCTGGACAGTCGTAGTCAAAAATTACGTACTCACGAGCGACTACGACACCATTCAATCTGCGTAGCAGGGAGGTGTGCTGGTCTGAGCTAGAGGAGTTAGCAATTAGATAAGCAGAAGATTCAAGAATAACTTCTCCAAATGGTTCAAGACCTGCTTGTCTCAATGTGTTTCCTGTGGAAACCACATCAGCGATGAGGTCGGCAACACCTAAACTAACTGCAGTTTCTACAGCACCATCTAGGCGAATTACTGTGGCGTCGATTCCTTTACCCTTTAGGTAATCTTCCACGATGTTGCCATAAGCAGTTGCAACACGCTTGCCTGAAATTTGTTCAATTGATTTGAATTCGCCGATTGCACAAGCGAATGTAAATGTCGACTGGCCGAAGTTCAGGTTCGCAACTCTTACCGCCTTTGATCTGCTGTCCATTAGAAGATCTAAACCAGTGATACCTAGGTCGAGAGCTCCAGTGCCAACATAGGTAGCAATGTCTCTTGGTCTGAGATAGAAAAACTCAATGTTGTTAGCAGAGTCAACCACTCGTAGGGTCTTGCTGTCTTTACGGACTGCATAGCCTGCCTCAGCGAGCATCTCAGTTGCAAAATCAGCAAGAATACCTTTATTCGGTAAGGCTACTTTCAACATGGCCATTAGAAACGCTCCTCAAGATCAGATATTGAAATGCCCTTGGCAACCATCAGTACCTGCAGGTGGTAAATAAGTTGGCTAATCTCCAGAGCAAGGTCTTCTTTGCTCTGGTACTCAGCTGCCATCCAGACTTCGGCTGCTTCTTCGACAACTTTCTTGCCGATTGCATGCACACCCTGCTCAAGGAGGTTTTTGGTGTTGGATTCTGCTGCAGTTGAGCTCAATTTGCTCTGTATCTCTGTGTAGAGAGATTCGAAGGTCTTCATTTATGTATTTTACCGAAGAAACTAGGAAGAACTAACAGCAGACTCAGCGGCTGCTCGCAGCTTACGAATCATTTCGTTTCGATCGGAGCTACCAAAGACGGAGCTGCCCGCTACAAAGGTGTCTGCTCCGGCTGATGCGGCTTGACCAATAGTGACTAGGTCGATGCCACCATCCACCTGCAACCAAGTATCTAGACCTCTTGAATCAATCAAATTGCGTATGGTTGAAATCTTTTCTACAGAAGCAGGCATGAACGCCTGTCCTCCGAAACCTGGCTCTACTGACATGACTAGGATTTGGTCGAAGTGCTGAATCAAATCGTCAATGTCAGCAACAGCAGTGTTGGGCTTGATAGAAAGACCAGCTCGAGCTCCGTTTGACTTGATTGCTTTCGCGGTAGCAATCGGGTCCGCAAGGGCTTCAAAGTGGACAGTAACTGAGAACACACCGCCTTCGGCGTATGGAGCAGCCAACTGGTCTGGATTCTCAATCATTAGATGAACGTCCAGAGGCAAGGTGGTGATTTCCTGCATTCTCTTGACCATTCCAAGCCCAAAAGTAAGGTTCGGCACGAAGTGTCCGTCCATTACATCAACGTGAATGCCATCGGCTGCCGAGATTGTCTTGAATTCGCTCTCAAAGTTCACGAAGTCGGCACTAAGTATGCTCGGTTGAATTCTCATGGTCATGGGTTAAGCCTATTGCTCAACTAGTCTTTGGTCATCATGGCCATGAACATACAGTCCGTATTGTCTCTATGGGTGTAGAGCTGAACTGTCTTTCTGCCACTAGGTAGTGTCTGGTCCATCAACTTGCTGTTCAACTCAGTCGTTAGATCAAGAACCTTCAGACCCAGGGTTCTCTGAGCCTTATCAATGACCGCGGTCGTCTCTGACAGGTGTGGCGAACAGGTTACATACAACAGGAGTCCACCCTTTTTCAATGCCTTGCTGGCACTTTCAACCAACTCGAATTGGAGCTGAGTCAGAGTCTTGAGATCTTCAGCCGACTTTCGCCATCTAGCTTCCGGCCTTCTTCTCAAGGCTCCTAAACCGCTGCATGGTGCGTCCACGATTATTCGGTCATATGTTTCAGGTGATAGTTCACCAATGGTGCGACCATCCGTCACAGTAACTTCAACACCTTCGAACGGTCTCAGAGCACTTTCGACGAGTTTTGCACGATGTTCTTGGACCTCATTTGCCACAAGTCGCGCTGAGGATTGATTTGCGAGAGCTGCCAACAGAGCGGCTTTGCCGCCAGGACCTGCACACATGTCCAACCAGGTCTCGTTCTCTTTAACATCTCGGAAAGCAACTAAGGCCATGGCTGCTAATTGAGAACCTTCATCCTGCACTCTAGCCAGACCTGTTCTGACTTCGGGAATGTCACCAGGATTGCCGGACTCGATTGAAAAGCCGAATGGGCTGAATGTGTTTGCTCTGACACTCTCCGACTCAAAGTCAGACACTTTAGACAAGCCAGGCAAAGCAACGAGGTTTACGAACGCAGGATGGTTGTCAGTAGCTAACAAATCTTCAATCTGATCAGCTAGTCCATCAACTGTTAATGACTGGGTCAGAGCTCTTACAATCCATTCTGGATGACTGTATTGAATGGATAGGAACTCGTTTTTACTCTTAGCTTCGTCCTCAGCAATGTCAATCCACTGCTCAAATGACATTTCGCTGACTCGCCTCAGCACACCGTTAGCAAAACCGACAGCTTTCTCCCCGACTACTGCTCTGATCAGGTTGACTGTCTCGTTGATTGCCGCGTGTGCAGGGATTCTCATCTTGAGCAGTTGATGGCATCCAAGACGAAGAGAGTTGAGAACGATTGCGTCTATTTCATTCACAGGACGAGAACTAACTTGACCAAGGATGAAGTCGTAAGTAAGTTGCCATCTAATTGTTGAGAAAGCTAGTTCCTGAGCCAAGGCAGAATCTCTAGTGTTTAGCTTTGCTTCTTCCAACAGGTTAGGCATAACCAAGTTGGCATAACTGTCTTCGAAGGTAACTTTGTTTAGAAGGTCGAGTGCAACACTGCGAGATGTAATTGGCACTCTCATTCAAGAACAACTTTGTCTGATTGCCCATTCATCCAGCTATGAGCAGACATAACATTCTTGGAGGCCGCTTGAACTTCAAGAAGTTCAAGCGTAGAGCGGTCTCCGCAGCCCACCAGAACTCTGCTTCCATCAACCGCAACTTCTCCAAGTGATAATTCGATTGAACTATCAACTGGTCGAGCTCTAAGCACTCGTATTGAAGCGCCATCTATTTGGCACCAGGCAATTGGTTCTGGATTCATGGCTCTTACTAAGTTCGAAACCTCAAGAGCTCGTTTTGAGAAGTCGATACGGGCATCATCTCTGTTCAGCTTAGGAGCGAGAGAAACTTCACCCATCTGCTCTGTCAGCTCGTAGCTGCCTGAATACAGTCGAGGCAATTCTTGATTCAATAGACTGACCCCGATGTTTGCAAGACGACTTAGAAGATCACCCGCAGACTCCTCTGGCTCAATGATTGTGTCAGCAACAGCTAAGACTGGCCCTGTGTCTAGTCCTGTGTCAATTCTGAAAAGTGAGACACCTATCTCAGTATCTCCTGCTTGAATAGCCCTTTGAACTGGCGCAGCACCTCGCCATCTTGGCAGGTGACTGAAATGTAGGTTGAACCATCCGTTGGCAACTGAATCAAGTGCGTCTTGCTGAAGGATCACACCATATGCCACAACGACAGCTAACTCCGCCTTGAACTCAGAGATTGATTGCAGAACTTCGGGAGTCAATTTGCTTGATCTAATAATTGGCAAAGAATGTTTCTCTGCAACTAAAGCGACAGGTGAAGGGGCTAGAACTTTCTTTCTGCCAACTAGAGAGTCTTCTCTAGTGAGAACTGCTACTACCTCATGTCCTGATGCGATGAGCCCTTCAAGCACGGAAGCCGCGGTTGTTGGTGTGCCTGCAAATAGTATTCTCATCGTCTCTTAGATTACTTTGCCATCATCCATGTTGATGCGATAAACGCGTTCACCAGGCTTCTTTGACTTGCTTGAGGATGTTAGTTTCTGGCAGATCGCCTTGAGTGAATGAGCAAGCTCAATCCCAAAGGAATAACCATAATCAAGTACAAGGGTCCTCGGTTGAACAACTGCAAGTACTCGCACTTTGTCGGACGGAAGATCTGCTTCTACAGCATCAACGAGTCTTTGATGATCAGCATCATTCGAGGAAGTAATTGATGCAATTCTCGTAATCGGCGGAAGCCCAAGGTCCTGTCTGTCCAAGAAGTCCTCGGATACAGACCCAAAGAAGTCGAGTTTTCTCATGTCATCTAAGAGGTTTCCTTTGAGACCCACAAATACGACTGTTGCGTCTGACCGACTCAACGAAATGGCGTTGGCCCACTTACCAAGACTTTGTTCCAAAGCTCTAAGCCGAGGAGAACTCACCATGCTTTGAGCGTCTGCAATAACCACACACGCATAACCGCCCTCAACTTCAGGTTCAGCTCCTGGAGTCGCAACGACAAGAAGGGGCCCACTCTTCACACTTACTAGTCTGTCTTCACCGTTTGAATGAACCACTGTTGCGGCTGGAAAACTTCGTTGCATTTGTTGAGTGAAAGCCGAAGCCCCTAGCTTTGTAGGACGAGTACCTGTTTTTCCACAAACACATGGTGTTGGATCAATATGAACTTTGCATGAGCGGCAACGCAATTTGCCCGAAGGGTCTATCCAAACCGATGCTTCGCAGCTAGGGCAAAGTCTTAGCTCTCCGCAGCCGACACAGATTAATGCTGAAGCCCAACCAGCATTTGCTATTTGCACTAGAACTGGATTTCCATCACGAAGATTGTTGCTAATCAAAGCGAAGGTTTGCGAGTCTAAGCGGTCTGACAATTCTGTGATTACTACCGAAACAGTGACTGGACTTGCAGGCTTATGTTTTAGATATCCAAGCTCGATCAAACGAACAACTTCAGTGCTTGGCGAATGCGACGAAACAACTAACTGAGCATTCTCAAGTTCAGATCGTTGCAGGAGAACTTCTCTCGAGCTCCAGTATGGAGATGATTGCTCTATGTGCGATTCATCTCCGTCGTCCCAAAGAAGAATCAAACCTAGATTCTTGCAAGGAGCGAACGCTGCGCCTCTCAGCCCATAGTTGATAGCCGTGGACTCAATCGACTTCAGATGATTCGAGTATCTAACCGATCCGGTATCTGAACTTGAATGACGCAGACTAACGCTCAATAGCCCGAGTTTTTCCAGGGCTCGTTCGAACTTTGCTAGTTCAGCGAAATCTGGAAGCACGACAAGAGTGCTGTGACCTGAGTTCAATTGACTGGCACTTGCCTCGGCAAAGTTAATAGCCCAGTCTGGAACGTCAGTGCTACGTCCTAGCAATGCGGGCTGAAAGTAGATTCTCTGGTTTGACTCGAGGCATTCAACCAATTCTGAAGATGATTCTTTGATATTGAATTCCTGAAAACTTGAAACTGGCTCTATTTTCGATTCAGCACGCAAAAACCGCTTCGGTATGGCTCCGGACAACAGCTCTCCCACAGTTCCTGCTTGCCTCTCAGCTACAGCGAGACAAAGGTCGAACTGGCTTTTAGTAAAAACAACAAAACTCGAGACCAAGGAAGTTATTGTCAGCAGTTTCTCTCGAGGAGCGGCTTCATCAACGATTCCACAAACAACACCAGTTTTCGCTTTCGCACCTGAACCGAAAGGAACCTCAACTAACTGCCCAAACCTCAAAATAGAAGCAAGTTCTTGGGGCACCAAATAGTCAAACTCTTTGTCGAGCTGAGGAAGCGGCGAGGCAAACCTCACTTTAGCTACGAGTGGCATTACATACCCGCTGCAGTTTGCAGATCAGCAATCTTGTTGGTCTTCTCCCAAGAGAAGTCTGGGAGCTCCCGGCCGAAGTGACCATAGGTGGAAGTCTGCCCATAGATAGGACGAAGTAGATCCAATGAATCAATGATCGCTCTCGGTCTTAGATCGAACACTTCAAGAACTGCTTTTTCGATCTTTTCTACATCTATAGTGTTGGTTCCAAAGCACTCAACATAAAGCCCGACTGGTCTGGCAACTCCAATCGCATAAGCAATCTGAACTTCAGCCTTTGAAGCAAAGCCAGCTGCAACTAGGTTCTTAGCGACCCAACGCATTGCATAAGCTGCTGATCGGTCAACCTTTGAAGGGTCTTTGCCGCTGAAGGCACCACCGCCGTGACGGCTGTAACCACCGTAGGTATCGATGATGATTTTTCTACCAGTAAGGCCTGCATCACCCTGAGGACCACCGATGACAAAGTTGCCAGTTGGGTTGATTAGCAATTTGCTTTCAGAAGAGTCGAACCCGAAAGACGCTAAAACAGGTGTCACAACGAGTTCTTCGACAGCACGACTTATGTCTTGCTGCGAAACTCCTGGGTTATGTTGGGTGCTAACAACAACGGTTTGGACTGAAACCGGACGGTCCCCTTCGTAGCCAATTGTTACCTGAGTCTTACCATCTGGCCTGAGGAAGTCAACAACATTCTCGTGTCTGACCTTGGCAAGCTGCTCTGCCAAGGAATGAGCAATCTTGATAGGTAACGGCATCAAATCTTTGGTTTCGTTGCAAGCGAAGCCAAACATGATTCCTTGATCTCCAGCACCTTGCTTGTCGTAGTCATCGCTAGTGTCACCGGTGAAAGATTCATGTGAAGAGTCAACGCCCAAGGCGATGTCCGCAGATTGCTTTCCAATTGAGACGCTCACACCGCAAGAATTGCCATCGAAACCGATGTCTGAGGAGTTGTAGCCAATGTCTAGCAACTTCGCCCGGACGATGTCTGGTATTTCTGCATAGCCCTCGGTAGTGATTTCACCAGCTACGTGAACAAGTCCGGTAGTAACGAGGGTTTCGACGGCCACTCGAGATGCTGGGTCTTGAGCAATCAAGTTGTCCAAGATTGCGTCGCTGATCTGGTCGCAAATCTTGTCAGGGTGGCCCTCAGTGACAGACTCAGAGGTGAAGAAGCGTGTGTTGTTCATATGTTGCCCAGTTTATCCTGCGGGCACGACACAGGGCTGACGCTACTTCAAAAGGTGGATGACTGTGTCAAGTACCCTGTTGGCAACTTCAATCTTGCTTCCAGCAAATTGCAGGTCATTCGATTTAGAAACAACGACGACGCTGTTTTCGTCGGATTCGAATACTTTGCCGTTAGAGACATCATTGGCAACAATGAGATCTACGCCTTTTCTCTCAAGCTTTGCATGCGCTCTAGCCGTGAGTTCTTTTGACCCTTGGCCATCATCAAGAACTTCAGCAGCAAAACCAACTAGAAGAGTCTTCAACTGTTTATCAGTTCTGAGCTTTGAAAGCCCAAGAAGCAAGTCTGGATTGGCAATAAGTTCAATGCTTTGCGACTCCGAGTCCGACCGACTGATCTTTCCATCAGATTCCTCTTTGACACGGAAATCACTCACCGCTGCAGGCATCAGAACCACATCGGCTTGGGTCACCAATTCTTGAAGGCTTGAATTCAATTCTCTGGTGCTTGAAACTTTCACAACGTCATTGAAGCGAGACAGATCTGACTCCAGGTTTATGGCAATCAGAGTAACCTTGGCTCCTCTAGACATTGCAGCATCAGCTATTGCAATGCCTTGTTTGCCTGAAGACCTGTTTCCGATGTAGCGAACGGCATCAATTGGTTCACGTGTACCACCAGCCGCGATCACGATGTGCTTGCCTGCGAAATCCTGATAAGTAATCGAAGCTAGTGATTGAGAAACGATTTGTTCTGGTTCTGGCAGACGCCCTGCCCCAGAATCCTCACCAGTTAGTCTTCCAACCGCAGGTTCTATTACAACAACTCCCCTAGCTTTCAATGTTTCGATGTTCGAAACTGTTGCTGGATGAGTCCACATTTCAGTGTGCATGGCTGGAGCAATAAAGACTTTTGCTTTTGTAGCTAGAAGCACGTTTAGAAGAAGGTCATCAGCGATTCCAGCTGCGAATCTTGCAACGAAAGCAGCTGTTGCAGGAGCTACAACAATTAGGTCGGCCTCTTGAGCAAGTGCAATGTGCTTCACTGACTCGACGTCAGTGTAAAGATCTGGGTCTACAGTGTTGTGAGATAGAGCCTCTAATGTAGTTGCACCAATGAATCTAAGTGCATTCTGGGTTGGCAGGACCTTTACGGAGTGGCCTAGCTCGGTAAAGCCGCGAATAACGCCAGCTGCCTTATAAGCAGCTATTCCTCCGGTAACCCCTACGAGAATACGCAAGGTTGCTCAGATTAGTTTTTGGCTTCTGAAGCGACTACTGCACCCTCTACAATTTCACGCATAGCGATAGAAAGTGGCTTGTCGTCAACAGCTGCATCAACAAGTGGACCTACGTTGTCAAACAATGAACCCTCGTGCAGAGCTGAGTAGTAGTCGTTGATCTGACGGGCGCGCTTAGCTGCGAAGATAACCAATCCGTACTTTGAGTCGCTCTTTGACATAAGTGCGTCGATTGATGGAGATACGATTCCCTCTAGTTTTTCAGACATTTTGAACGACTTTTCCTTTGATTTCATGTGAGCCAGATGGGTTCACGAAGACTGCATTAAGTCTAAGACCTCTTTGGCACATTCTGCCACTTCATTATTAAACACTAGGTGATCGAAAGAACCCTGGGCTGCAAGCTCTATTTCAGCGGTTTTGAGCCTAATTGCTACCTCTTCTGGGGTTTCCGTACCCCTCCCGATCAGCCTCTTCTTCAGCTCCTCGAGGCTTGGCGGTGCGATAAAGATTAGATTTGCCTCTGGCATTGAAGACTTGACCTGCTCGGCACCTTGAATATCAATCTCGAGAATGATTTGTTTGCCAGCAGCCAAGGCCTTTTCGACAGGCTCTCTAGGCGTTCCGTACCGATTTTTTAGGTGAACCACTGCGTATTCGAGCAACTCATCGTTTGCAATCATGTCATCAAATGCTTCGTTAGTGACGAAGTAATAGTCGACTCCGTCTACCTCACCAACTCGAGGAGCTCTAGTCGTTGCTGAAACTGAGACAAGTATTTCGGGGTTCTTGGCGAGTAGTTCACGTACGACAGTCCCCTTACCAACGGCAGTTGGTCCAGCTATTACTGTGAGACGAGTCATGCCTTAAGCCTATTGGCTCAGTGCTCTGTGAAGTGAGTTTTGGTCCTGTTCAACCGCTTGTCTAACACCACGAATACCGTCTCGTAAGGCTGATCTAGAGATTGAATACAACACGTCAGAACTTAGATCCTTGAAGATAGCCTTAGCGTCTTCAAGCCTTGCACCTTGGAAGCCGAATCCAGGCGCGAGTATTGGGGTTCGCAGTGTGGACCTATTCGCATTCACTTGAGAAAGTCCAATTTTGCCAAGATCAACAGTTGCACCGATAACAAGACCAAGAGATCCGAAACGCGAGTTTGATGCCGCAGTGCTGGTATTCACTATCCCGACTTCTCTAGCAACTTGAGCTGCAACAGTTTCACCATTGATTGAGCTCTGAAGATCGGCACCTTCTGGGTTTGAAGTTGCCGCAAGAACAAAGAGTCCTTTACCTCTTTCACTTGCTATCGCTGCAGCAGGAGATAGCGATCCAACACCTAGGTAAGGATTCACGGTGAGGGCATCACAGGTAAAAGGTGCTGACTTGCCCAGCCAAGCTTGAGCGTAAGCCTCCATCGTTGAACCGATGTCTCCTCGTTTGGCATCAGCAATAACCAAGAAGCCACGTTTATTGGCGGAATCCAGCACTTGCTCAAGGGTTTGAAAACCAGCTGACCCGAAACGCTCAAAGAAGGAAACCTGAGGCTTCACAATTGAAACCACACCCTCAAGATGATCAAGCATTGCCAAGCTGAAATCTAGAAGACCTTTAGCCGAGACTTCAAATCTATTCTCAATCAGGATCTCTTCGTGCGGATCGATTCCGACGCAGAGCTGACCCTTAGCTTCAAAGGCTTGCTCCAGCTTTCTGGAAAATGTATCAGGCAAGAGCTACTCTCCTGTCCTCTGCATGTTCCTGAAGTGATCTAACTTTGAAATCGCCTGCAATCACTGTCTCGAAAGAACCAATAGCTGCGGATAGCTGAGCGATTGTTGTGAAGATTGGTGCATCAGCAGCCGTGGTTGCGGCACGAATCTCGTAGCCGTCTTTACGAGCAGAAGAACCTGATGGAGTGTTAACCACAACGTCAACTTCACCATTCAGAATCAGATCAACAATGGTTGGGCCAGCAGGAGCCTGGTCGTCTCCAGAGTGTTTTCTAACGATTCGAACAGGGATACCATGACGCTTCAAGATTGAAGCTGTTCCAGCAGTAGCAAGAATTTCATAACCCAACTGGAAGAGCCTTCTCACCGGAAGAATAACCTGATGCTTATCTCTGTCAGCAACAGAGATGAAGATCTTTCCAGAGGTTGGAAGAGAGCTGCCAGCAGCAGCCTGGCTCTTGGCAAACGCAGTTGGGAAATCAACATCGATACCCATGACTTCACCTGTAGAACGCATCTCTGGACCTAATAGAGAGTCGACGAAGCGACCTTCCTTAGTGGCGAATCTCTTGAAAGGCAGAACAGCTTCCTTTACAGAGATTGCGGTGGTTTCAGGAATGTGAGTTCCATCGGTTGCAGGAAGATGACCTCCAGAAACAAGTTCTCTGATGCTCTTGCCAACCATTACTAGGGCGGCTGCTTTGGCAAGAGTGATGCCAAGAGCTTTGGAAACGAAAGGAACAGTTCTTGAGGCACGAGGGTTAGCTTCAAGAACGTAGAGAACGTCGTGAGCCAACGCAAACTGAACATTCAGCAGTCCCCTAACACCAATACCCTTAGCGATCTTTTCTGTCGCGACTCTCACTCGGTCAATTTGAGCGTTGCTCAATGTGATTGGAGGAAGAGTACAAGATGAGTCACCAGAGTGAATACCGGCTTCCTCAATGTGTTCCATCACGCCACCAACGTATAGTTCTGTGCCGTCATATAAAGCGTCGATGTCAATCTCAATCGCGTCATCTAAGAATCTGTCTACAAGAAGAGGGTGTTTAGGTCCGACAATTGCTTGGTCTGCGATTCTCTCGAAATAGCCTTCTAAAGACAATTGATCGTAAACAATTTCCATACCTCTTCCACCAAGAACGAAGGATGGTCGCACCAGAACAGGGAATCCAATTCGCTCCGCAATAACCTTTGCTTCGTCAAGGCTTGTTGCAGTTCCATTTGCTGGAGAAATGAGTCCTGCTTCATCAAGAATCTTTGAGAATGCTCCTCGCTCCTCAGCCAAGTCAATAGCATCCGGACTGGTACCGAGAATAGGTATGCCGTAAGAAGCTAGTCCTTGAGCCAGCCCAAGTGCAGTCTGACCACCAAGCTGAACGACAACTCCTACTAATTCACCGCTGGCAGATTCTGCATGAATAACTTCCAGCACATCTTCAAGAGTTAGTGGTTCGAAATAGAGCCTGTCGCTGGTGTCGTAATCCGTTGACACTGTTTCCGGGTTGCAGTTGATCATAATGGTTTCGTACCCAGCGTCATGCAACGCGAAAGATGCGTGAACGCAGGAATAATCGAACTCAACACCTTGACCGATGCGGTTAGGACCTGAACCCAGAATGACTACTTTTTTAGCTGTTGATGCTCGCACTTCTGTCTCTTGTTCGTAAGTGCTGTAGTGATAAGGGGTCAAGGCTGGGAACTCTCCTGCACAAGTATCAACTGTCTTGTAAACAGGTCTGATTTTCTGTGAATAGCGGATTGTTCTAACTTCGTGTTCAGTTAGATTTCTCAGCTCTGCAATTTGTGCATCACTGAATCCGAATGACTTTGCGTACTGCATGACTTCTTCGTTCAAATCTGCCGCTTGTGCCACTTCTTCAGCAATCTCGTTGATAAGAACGATTTGGTCAATGAACCAAGGGTCAATCTTTGTTGCCTGGAAGATTTCATCAGCGGTCGCTCCTAGGCGTAGAGCCTGCTGAACGGTAACAATTCGACCATCGGTAGGAACCTTTGAAAGTTCAAGTAACTCGTCTTTGGACTTTGGCTGACTTCCCCAGTGGAATGACGAACCGCGTCTTTCAAGGCTTCTTAGTGCCTTTTGTAGAGCCTGAGCGTAGTTACGTCCGATGGCCATTGCTTCACCAACAGATTTCATTGTTGTAGTCAAAGTGGCATCCGCTGCAGGGAATTTCTCGAAGGCAAAACGAGGCACCTTCACAACCACATAGTCAAGGGCTGGTTCGAATGACGCTGGAGTTACTTTAGTGATGTCGTTAGGAATTTCATCTAGACGATAACCAATTGCTAGCTTCGCAGCAATCTTGGCAATCGGGAATCCAGTTGCCTTTGAAGCTAGAGCAGAAGATCGGCTTACTCGCGGGTTCATCTCAATAACGATGATTCGACCTGTGTTTGGCTCAACAGCGAACTGAATGTTACAGCCACCTGTGTCGACTCCTACAGCCCTAATAATGTCAATCGAGATGTCTCTCATGTGCTGATACTCACGGTCTGTAAGTGTTAGAGCAGGAGCAACGGTTATTGAATCACCTGTGTGAACTCCAACCGGGTCGACGTTCTCAATGGAACAAACCACAACTGTGTTATCTGCGGTGTCTCTCATGAGTTCAAGTTCGTACTCTTTCCAACCCATGATTGACTCTTCTAACAGAACTTCGGTTGTCGGGCTGGCTTGAAGACCCGCACCAGCGATTCTTCTTAGATCTTCTTCGTTGTAGGCAAACCCTGAGCCAAGTCCACCCATGGTGAAGGAAGGTCTAACTACCAGTGGATATCCGAGGTCCTTGGCTGCAGCCAGAACGTCTTCCATATTGTGAGCGATGTGGGACTTAGCAACATCAGCACCAGCATCAAGTACCAGCTGCTTGAATGAAAAACGATCCTCACCAGCTTTAATGGCAGCGACCTTTGCACCAATCAGTTCTACATCGTATTTGTCTAGAATGCCCAACTCGTGAAGTGACATCGCTGCGTTTAGAGCAGTCTGACCTCCCAGAGTTGGCAAGATGGCGTCGGGTCTTTCTTTAGCAATGATTGCTTCAATAACTTGAGGAGTAATTGGTTCAATGTATGTGGCATCTGCAAAATCTGGATCGGTCATAATCGTTGCAGGGTTGCTGTTGACAAGGATTACGCGAATACCTTCTGCTCTAAGCACTCGACAGGCTTGTGTACCTGAGTAGTCAAACTCACATGCTTGACCAATAACGATCGGACCAGAACCAATAACTAGAACGCTTTTGATGTCTTCTCTACGTGGCATTAGTTGGCCTTCTTTGCTTTGTTTGCTTGAATCATGTCAATTAGTCGATCGAACAAGTAGTTCGCGTCGTGCGGACCGGCTGCTGCTTCTGGGTGATACTGCACGGAGTAGGCAGGGATGTCTAGACATTCGAGACCCTCAACAACGTCATCGTTGAGGCAAATGTGGCTGACTCGAACCTGTCCGAACCCAGCTGGTGATTCAACTTGCTCTCCGCCATCTACTCTCACAGCGAAGCCATGATTGTGGGCGGTAACCTCCACCTTGCCTGTTCTTCTATCAAGCACAGGTTGGTTTATTCCTCGGTGACCAAACGCAAGTTTGTAAGTCTGGAAACCCAGAGCTCGCCCAAGTAGTTGGTTTCCGAAGCAGATACCGAAGAATGGAATCTTTCGCTTGAGCACTTCCTGAAGTACTTCCACCTGCTTCGTAGCCGTTTCAGGGTCGCCCGGACCATTGCTATAGAACACAGCGTCTGGATTACTTGAAAGAAGTTCTTCTGATGTGGAGCTGGCTGGGAAGACTTCGACGTCAAGCCCTCTCTCAACCATGTTCTCAATGGTTGAACGCTTGATACCAAGATCGAGAATTGCTACTTTGCCAACGAATTCGCCTTTGTGTGAAACTTCGTACTTCTCCTTGGTTGAAACAACTGAAGATAGTGACTGACCTTGCATCTTGGCTGCTGATCTTACGATTGCAACTAGCTCTTCGATTGGCTTTCCAGCATCCTCTCCAGAGAAAACGCCAGCTCTCATCACACCAATTTCACGTAGGTGCAGGGTTAGAGCTCTTGTATCGAGATCTGATATTCCAACCACTTCATCACGAAGCAAATCGTCTTCTAGTGTTCTCTCAGATCTGAAGTTAGAAACAATACGGCTCACATCTCTTACTACATAACCAGAAACCCAAATCTTGTCAGACTCTTCGTCTCGGTCGTTCATACCGGTGTTGCCAATGTGTGGAGCTGTTTGCACGACAATCTGACCTGCGTAAGAAGGATCGGTTAAAGTTTCCTGATAGCCGGACATTCCGGTCGCAAAAACAATCTCGCCTAACGAGCTTCCAACCTTGCCGAAAGGAACGCCTTTGAAGAATTTTCCGTCCTCTAATACAAGAAGTGCTGTTCTGCTTCTAATTGTCATTGTGGGTTCCGATCTCTTGAATCATTGAATTCTTGACGGTGAATGTTCCCTTGTAGATTGTGTGAACAACGGAACCGCTAAGTGTCATTCCTAAGTATGGGTTGTTTGTACTCTTGCTCTCACCATGTGAGTCAACTTGGTAGCTAGTGCTTGGGTCGAAGAAAACGATGTTTGCCGGAGAACCAGCTTGAATCGGCTGACCCTGGTCTGACAGTTTTGAAATCTTCGCAGGATTGATGGCTAACAGCTCCTCAAGTCTCTTCCAATCAATCAGACCAGTATCAATCAAAGTGGTCTTTGCAATCGCAGCTGCGGTCTCTAGCCCGATCATTCCGAATGCTGCCTCTCCCCATTCGCAATCCTTGCTATCAGGGGTGTGAGGAGCATGGTCTGTAGCAATGATGTCAATAGTTCCATCAGCAACTGCTTGTCTTAGAGCCTGAACATCTTCGCTTGTTCTAAGCGGTGGGTTCACCTTAAAGACAGGGTTGTATTCACTAACTAGATCTTCAGTGAGAATGAGGTGGTGAGGTGTTACCTCTGCTGTGACATTGATTCCTCTACTCTTTGCCCAACGTATGACATCAACTGACCCCTTTGTTGAGACGTGGCAGACATGGAGTCTTGAACCAACTTCTTGTGTCAGTAGAACATCTCTTGCGATAATTGCTTCCTCCGCAACAGAAGGCCATCCTGTTAGACCAAGCTTTAGCGACAAAGCACCTTCGTTCATTTGAGCGTTTACTGTCAGCAAAGGATCTTGAGCATGCTGAGCAATTACTCCGTCAAACGCCTTCACGTACTCAAGTGCTCTTCTCATTACCAAAGAGTCACTTACACACTTTCCGTCATCACTAAAGACAGTGACTTTGGCCGCAGATGCGTTCATTTTGCCTAAGTCGGCTAGATTCTTGCCCTCTAGATTCGCTGTGACGGCTCCGATTGGTTGAACTTGGACATAACCAGCAGCCTCACCCAATGCATAAACTTGCTCAACTACAGCGCTGTTGTCAGCAACTGGATTGGTGTTTGCCATTG
>JBJOQP010000004.1:0-29577 GCA_046049845.1 Actinomycetota bacterium | reverse complement strand
AGAAAAACCCCCGAGATTACCTCGGGGGTTTTTTCTTATGGATCTTTAGGCTAGTTGAGCATCTCTAGCAACGATGGTTACTACATCGTGCTCCACTGAAAGAAAACCTTCAGCAGCTGTTGCCTTGATGTTTTCGCCAGTTGGCAAGGTGATGCGAACATCACCTGAGGCCAAGATTGCAAGCATAGGCTCGTGTCCAGGGAGTAAACCAATCTCACCCTCGACAGTCTTAGCTATAACCATCTTGGCTTCACCTGACCATACTGCTCGGTCAGCAGCTACTAGTTCAACACGAAGAGTCTTCATTACTTAGAGGTCTCTGCCTGAATCTTTGCCCATTGACGCTCAACGTCTTCCAAACCACCAACGTTGAAGAACGCTTGTTCTGCTACGTTGTCGAAGTCTCCGTTAGCAATAGCTGAGAAGCCTTCGATGGTTTCCTTTAGAGGAACTGTTGAACCCTTAACACCGGTGAACTTCTCCGCCATGTATGTGTTCTGGGAAAGGAACTGCTGAATACGACGAGCACGAGATACCGTGATCTTGTCCTCTTCGCTCAATTCTTCAACACCAAGAATCGCAATGATTTCCTGAAGTTCTTTGTTCTTCTGGAGAATCTGCTTCACTCTTGTAGCTGTTGCATAGTGGTCAGCGCTAATGAAGCGTGGGTCCAAAATACGTGATGTCGAGGTTAGTGGATCCACAGCTGGGTATAGACCCTTAGAAGCAATTTCACGGCTCAACTCTGTTGTTGCATCAAGGTGAGCGAATGTTGTTGCAGGGGCTGGGTCGGTGTAGTCATCGGCGGGTACGTAAATAGCCTGTAGAGATGTAATCGAGTGTCCACGAGTAGATGTGATGCGCTCCTGTAGAAGACCCATCTCATCTGCAAGGTTCGGTTGGTAACCTACCGCTGAAGGCATGCGGCCTAGCAGTGTAGAAACCTCAGAACCTGCCTGAGTAAAGCGGAAGATGTTGTCAATGAACAGAAGAACGTCCTGCTTTTGAACATCACGGAAGTACTCAGCCATTGTCAAAGCTGACAATGCAACACGAAGGCGGGTGCCTGGTGGCTCATCCATCTGACCGAAGACCAGTGCTGTCTTGTCGATAACACCTGACTCAGTCATTTCGTCGATAAGGTCGTTACCTTCACGGGTACGCTCACCAACACCGGCGAATACAGATACACCATCGTGGTCTTCTGCTACACGGTAGATCATTTCCTGGATAAGAACTGTCTTACCAACACCAGCACCACCGAATAGACCAATCTTTCCACCACGAACATATGGGGTTAGAAGGTCAATAACCTTGATACCGGTCTCGAACATCTCAGTCTTTGACTCAAGCTGGTCGAATGCAGGTGGTAGGCGGTGAATTGGCCAGCGCTCGGTTACTTCAACCTTGTCGCCTGGCTTACCGTTCAGGATGTCGCCGGTTACGTTGAATACCTTACCCTTTGTGACATCACCTACTGGAACAGAGATAGGTGCACCTGTGTCAGATACTGCTTGTCCACGAACCAAACCATCGGTTGGCTTCAGTGCAATCGCACGGACTAGGTCATCTCCAAGGTGCTGAGCTACCTCTAGGGTAAGGATTGAAACCTCACCATCCAGAGTGATCTCAGTGGTCAGAGCGTTGTAGATACCTGGGATACCATCGTGCGGAAACTCGATGTCAACCACAGGACCTGTTACGCGGGCAATACGTCCGGTAGCAGTGTTCTTGTTCTCGGCCATTTTCTTCTATCTTTCTATTCTTTGTCGCTGGTGTCGACAAGTGCGTCGGCACCACCAACGATTTCGGAAATCTGTTGGGTAATTTCTGACTGTCGAGCAGAGTTGCTCAACCTTGTGTAGTTCTTGATTAACTTGTCAGCGTTTTCGGTAGCTGACTTCATTGCTTTTTGTCTTGCTGCGTGCTCTGCTGCAGCTGACTGCAACATTGCGTTGAAAATACGTGATTCGATGTAAACAGGAAGCAGTGCATCTAGAACCTTTGATGCATCTGGCTCAAATTCATACAGTGGGAAGATTTCGTTCTCTTCAGGCTTTGCAACACCCTCAACGATTTCCAAAGGAAGTAGACGAACAACCTGTGGCTCCTGGCTGATCATAGAAACGAACTTGTTGTAGACCAAGTGAATCTCGTCTACTCCACCGTCTTCGTAACCTAGGTTGAAGGCATCAACAACTGCATTAGAAATCTCTTCTGCTGTTGTGAATACTGGAAGATCTGTTCCACCTGTCCAGCTACGAATAGCGGCACGCTTACGGAAAGAGAAGAAACCAACTGACTTACGTCCAACTAGGTAGTAAACAACATCTTTACCCTGGTCCTTTAGAAGCTGGGTTAGCTGCTCAGATTCCTTTAAGACGTTAGTTGAGAATGCACCAGCTAGACCACGGTCGCTTGTGAAGATAACCACAGCTGATCTGCGGATTTCCTTAGGCTCTGTTGTTAGCGGGTGCTCGATGTTAGAGAAGGTAGCAACAGCAGACACGGCACGAGTAATCGCTCGAGAATATGGGTTAGCTGCAGTCAAACGCTGTTGTGCTTTGTAAATGCGTGAGGCTGAAATTAACTCCATGGCTCGAGTGATCTTCTTGGTCGTCTGAGCAGATTTAATTTTCTGCCTATAGACCCGAAGTTGCGCTCCCATGTCTTATTCCTATCTTTCTCTTGAAATCAAAAACGCTTGATTAGCGCTTCTGCTTCACAATCTTCTCTTGGTCAACTTCTTCTTCATCAATAGCTCCAACTGACTCGTTGCCTACTGATGATAGAGGCTTACCAACACCGGTTAGGAAGCTCTTCTTGAACTTCACTACGTCTGCTTCTAGAGCTGCAACAGTGTCATCCTTTAGATCGTTTGTCTCGCGGATGGTTGTTAGAACCTGTGAGTTGCGACGAAGATAATCAAGCAATTCGCTTTCAAATCTCAAGATGTCTTCAACTGGAACTTCATCAAGCTTGCCTGTTGTACCAGCCCAGATAGAAACTGTCTGCTCTTCAACTGGGTATGGAGAGTACTGAGGCTGCTTGAGAAGCTGCATTAGACGTGCACCACGAGCAAGTTGCTGACGTGAGGCAGCATCTAGGTCGCTTGCGAACATCGCGAACGCTTCTAGGGAACGGTACTGAGCTAGCTCTAGCTTTAATGTTCCAGAAACCTTCTTGATTCCCTTAACCTGAGCAGCACCACCAACACGAGAAACAGAGATACCTACGTCAATAGCTGGTCTCTGGTTAGCGTTGAACAAGTCTGACTGCAAGAAGATCTGACCATCGGTAATCGAAATTACGTTGGTTGGAATGTAAGCAGAAACGTCGTTTGCCTTGGTCTCAATGATTGGAAGTCCAGTCATAGAACCTGCACCTAGTTCATCGTTCAACTTTGCACAACGCTCTAGTAGACGTGAGTGTAAGTAGAAGACGTCACCTGGGTATGCTTCACGGCCTGGTGGACGACGAAGCAATAGGGAAATCGAACGGTAAGCCTCAGCCTGCTTTGATAGGTCATCAAAAATGATTAGAACGTGCTTGCCGTCATACATCCAGTGCTGACCAATTGCAGAACCGGTGTATGGAGCTAGGTACTTGAAACCAGCTGGGTCAGATGCAGGAGATGCAACGATAGTTGTGTACTCCATTGCTCCAGCAGCTTCTAGAGCTCCCTTTACAGATGCAATTGTTGAACCCTTTTGACCAACAGCAACATAAATACAACGAACCTGCTTTGAAGGGTCGCCTGATTCCCAGTTAGCCTTCTGGTTGATGATCGCGTCGATAGCGATAGCGGTCTTACCAGTCTGACGGTCACCAATGATTAGCTGACGCTGTCCACGACCGATAGGAATCATCGCATCGATAGCCTTGATACCTGTTTGTAGAGGCTCGTGAACTGACTTACGAGCCATAACACCAGGAGCCTGAAGCTCTAGAGCACGACGAGCAGAAGACTTGATCTCTCCCTTGCCATCGATTGGCTCACCAACTGGGTTTACAACGCGACCAAGGAAGTCATCGCCTACTGGAACAGAAAGAATCTCGCCTGTGCGCTCTACCTTCATGCCCTCAACGATGTGAGTGAACTCACCAAGGATGATCACACCGATCTCACGCTCGTCTAGGTTCTGAGCTAGACCCAAGGTGCCGTCTTCGAACTTTAGAAGTTCGTTAGCCATCACACTTGGCAAGCCTTCAACGTGAGCAATACCGTCACCGGCATCGATTACGTGACCAATCTCGGTACGGCTAGCCTGAGCTGGCTCGTAAGACTTAGCAAAGTCCTTCAGCGCGTCGCGAATCTCATTCGGACTGATGCTTAGATCTGCCATCTTGTTCCTCTACTTCTGAAGCGTTAGCTTCGGTTGATGCTGCTGGAGGCCTTTACCAACTGCAGCTTTAGGTTTTGCAAACGGGTGCTTACGCTTCCGTCGATTATTTCACCAGCAATTTGAACAACCATTCCACCGATAATCGAAGGATCGATTTCGATGTTCAGGCTAATTTGCTGACCATAAGTGCCAGCCAGTGTTGTACGTAAACGTTCAATCTGGCTTTGTTCTAGTTCTTTGGAAACTGTGACTGTTGCAACTAGTGAGTCACCGTATGCAGCAATCTGCTTAGCAAACTGGTCAATCACAATCGCAACACGACGACCACGGGCTGAACCAACAGCCTGGTTGATTAGAGCAAGAGTTACAGCATTAGCCTTTGAGCCAATAAGTGCCTTCACCAAAGCAAGCTTTGTTTCATTAGGAGCACTCTTGTTGCTAAGTGCGAACTGTAGGTCTCTGTCGCTTGCAACAATCTGCTGGAAGCTGAAGAGTTCGCTCTGCACATCAGCCAAGACATTAGTCTTTGAGGCTGTTGCTGCAGCAGCGTGAACACCCAACTGCTCAAGAACAATGACTAGGTCCATGCTTCTAGAGAATCTAAGAGCACAAACTTTCTTCACAAACTCGATTGCGTTTGCACTGACCTTTGTGTTGAATACGCGCTCGATGAGGGCGTTCTTAGCATCGCTTTCAGTGGAAGTATCTGAAAGGATGCCTCGCAACTGGGTGCTACCCGAGATTGCATCGGCAACTACAAACAGGTCAATCGCAAATGCCAAGTCTGACCCAAGGTACGCAGATGCATCTGCTTTACCTTGAGCTAGTGCTTGACGAGTTGAGGAGGCCATTAGTTCTTCTTGCTGTCTTTCTCTAGATCTGCCAGGAAGCCTGAGACGATGCTCGAAGCGTTCTTGTCTTCTTTAAGGTTCTGAGCCACAACAGATGAAGCTAGGTCTAGAGCTAGTGCTCCAACTTCAGCACGCAATGAAATGATTGCGGACTGACGTTCTGCTTCGATCTGCTTCTTTGCTGTCTCTGTCATACGAGCTGCTTCCTGAGAAGCCTGCTCCTTCAGTTCAGCAAGGATTGCTGCACCTTCGGCTCTAGCAGACTCACGAATCTGAGCAGCTTCGGCACGAGCCTCAGCCTGTTCAGCTTCAATGTTTGCTGTCTTTGCCGCTGCTTCAGCCTGAGCCTTTTCTGCCTGAGCTAGACGACCTTCGATCGCCTCAGTTCTTGCATCAATGTTCGCTTTGAAGTTTGGCAAAACCTTGAACCAGAAGAAGACCAACAGAATCGCGAAAACAACTGCAGACCAAACGATGTCAGCTACCGCAGGTATGAGTGGGTTAGCTGACGCCGAGGTCGGCATCAATAGTTCGTGAATTCCAATAGTCATTTATGAAACCTTAGACTGCGAAGATGAATGGGGTTGCAAGACCGATAAGAGCCAATGCTTCGGTAAACGCGATACCTAGCCACATTGTTACCTGAAGTCTTGCTGCAAGTTCTGGTTGACGAGCAATTGACTCAATAGTCTTTGAAACTACAAGTCCTACACCGATACCAGGACCAATCGCTGCTAGACCGTAGCCTAGAACTCCGAGGTTACCTACTACCTGTGATGTCTGAACTGCTGTTTCTGCTGCAATCTGAATAATCTGCACTTTGTTTTCCTTCCATGGTTTGAACTAACGGTTTGTTAGCCCTGTTTGTTCCTAGTGTTCATCTGCTAACGACAGCTGAATGTAAACAGTTGTCAACAGGGTGAATACGTATGCCTGCAAGAATGCCACCAAGATCTCAAAGAGAGTGAAGACAAACCCGAAGGTAAATGTTCCTACTCCGAAGAACTTGAAGAATCCGTCAGAGTATAAGAAAAAGTAATGTGTTGCTGTGAAACAAAGGACCAAAAGCAAGTGTCCTGCAATCATGTTCATCATCAAACGCAGAGCCAGAGTTACCGGTCTAAGAATGAATGTGGACAAGAACTCAATCGGTGTAACTAGAGCATAGAAGGCCTTTGGAACACCTGCTGGGAATAGGGAGTTCTTGAAGAACTTCATTCCGTGACGCTTCACTCCAGCGTAGATAAAGGTTACGTAGGCAACTCCAGCTAGAAGCATTGGCAGACCAATGACAGAGGTTCCAGCGATGTTTAGACCAGGAATGATACCTGTGATGTTCATACCTAGAACAATGAAGAAGATTGTGGTTAGAAGAGGGAGGAATCTGTCTCCGTCTTTTTCACCCAGCTGCTCGTGAGCAATTGACTTACGAACGAAGTTCAGTGAAATCTCACCCATCATCTGGAATCTGCCAGGAACAAACTGACCAGTTGCAGTGCTCTTGCGGAACTTGCCTGCCCAAAGTGTGAATACAACTAGCAGAAGTGTCATTACCAACAGACGAATCAGCATGATTCGGTTGATCTCGAATGGGGTTCCCTCAAATGCAATTACTGCAGGGTAAAACTCTTGAATGGTTGGCGCCTCAAAGTCGCCTTCACCCGCGGTGAAAGGTCTAAATCCTGCGCTAAGCAGTAACAACTTTTGAGTGAACAGCTTTGACTCCTGTTTCGGGGCAGGCTATGCCTAACCTTGCGGCGATTTACAGTGGGTACCGCTTCGACTGGAGCAAGCGATACTCAAATCGTATCAGCATCTGAAGACCTAAAATCCGGTTATTCGACCAAATTTTCAGCAAATTTTCTGAATCAGACTGAAGGGGCAATTCTGGCTTTAGTGACTACCAATGTGTCAAGGACTAATCCACCAATTACCGCAGCGACAACCACGAAAAACACCACAGGTCTAGCACTTAGGGTCAGCCAGTCTGCTTTGTTGAGGGAGCTGAAAAGTACTAAGAACAGAAGTACTTTGATTAGCCATCCGCCTAGAACAATCCCAAGGAATCCACCTAGGTTCAACTTTGATCCAAATAGCAGGCTTAGAACAGTCAAAGCAGTGAAAGCAAAAGCTGCTGCCCCACCGGCAAGAGCGGCCAGGAGGCCTGAAGTTCCTGCCACGAGGAAGCCAACAATGGAGCCGATGACGGTTACGCCCAGGACTAGGAGTGATCCAAGCTTTAGAACTCGCTGCATAACGGATTTCAGGTCATCAAACATTGACTGGCTTCTTTCTGGATCGGAATCGAATTAGGGCAGGCCACAGCGTGTAGAGAAGTGACAGTGAAATAGAAGATATAGCGACTACCGCTACCCAAACTACGTCGGTCAAGAACAGCAACAGACAGCTGACTGATATCGATGCGCTCCAGAAGTAGAAAACCAGCACTGAACCGACGTGTCCGTGGCCAAAGTCTTGGAGCTTGTGGTGCAGGTGCAAGCGGTCTGCAGCAAATGGAGACTTACCTGCTGCCAGACGTCTGACCACAGCCAAAGCAAAGTCAAGTAACGGCAGTAACAGGATAGAAATAGGAAGAATTAGTGGGAGAACCGCTGGAACTAGGTCATCTCTCTTCAAAGAAGCTGGGTCAATCTGTCCTGTAACAGTTAGAGCAGAAGCTGTCATTAGGAGACCTAGTAGAAGAGCGCCACCATCTCCCATGAAGATCTTCGCGGTATGCCAGTTGTGTGGCAGGAATCCAATACACATACCGATCACAATGGCTGAAATCACTGTTGCCAGGTTGAAGTAGTTAGTCGGTGAAATCTGTTGAGCAAGTAGGTAAGAGTAAATAAAGAAGACGACTGTTCCAATAAGAACTACTCCAGCAACCAAACCGTCTAGTCCATCAATGAAGTTGACCGAATTCATGACCAGAACTGCAAGGAACACTGTCACAACAAATGAAACACCGAAAGATCCAACTGTGATGCCAAAGATTGGAAGGGACACAATCTGCACACCATTCCAAGCAAGAACACCTGCTGCTACGAACTGACCTGCCAACTTGATGGTCCAGTCAAGGTCGTAGAGGTCATCAAGAAGTCCAATAGCCATGACCACAAGGGCAGCGAGTGAAATAGCAATAATCGGCCCCGGATCGGCGAAGACCACCTCAAACCAGCCAAAAGGTGCGGCTAGTGAAACTGAAACTACAAAACCAATGAACATCGCCAAACCACCAATACGAGGGGTTGGCTTAGAGTGCATGTCTCTAGATCTAATGGCTCTTGGATAGATGTTGTATTTGTCAGCTAGCTTTCTGACCACAAAGGTGGCTAGATAGGTGACCACACCTGCAATTGCCATCAAAAGAAGATAGGCGCGCACTAGCCCGCACTAACTTCTAAAAGGTCTCCGACTACTGATCTAATCTTTGCCTCGGCAAGTGCTCCACGTCTAACTATTTTGATAACACCGGTAGTTGAAAGATTTCCTTCAGCATCGTAGGTATCAACAAGTTGAGTGAGATCAAGAATTGTGGATGCTTCGCCTTTAGGACTAGGTCCACCATCCAAGAACACTTGAACTGAACTTTCAAGATATGCGTGAGCCTGAGCACAGGTTGTTGCAGCTGGCTGGCCGGTCAGGTTAGCACTTGATACTGCTAGTGGTCCTGTCTCTTCAATCAAAGCCAAAGCAATCTTGTGATCTGGGACTCTTAGGGCAACTGTTCCCTGCGTCTCCCCTAGATCCCATGACAGAGATGGGTTCGCACGAAGAATGATAGTTAGGGCACCAGGCCAAAATGTTTCAGCAAGTTTGATAGCGGCTTCAGGAAGGGTCTCAACTAATGCTCTAGCCATGTTCAAGTTAGCAATCAAGACAGGAGGAGGAGATTGTCTTCCTCTGCCTTTAGCATCAAGCAAGGCTTGAACAGCTTCAGCAGAAAAAGCGTTAGCCGCCAAACCATAAACAGTGTCGGTTGGGATTACAGCGAGTTCATTTCTACCAAGTGATACCTTGGCAAGGCGCATGCCTGTGAGGAGTTCAGTATCAACTGAGCAGTCGAAAACATTCTTCATAAGAAACTACCCGCCTAACTAATCGCTGAAGTCGCTCTATCGCGACCTGCTAAATCCTTATGGGTTGTGCACTGACGCCAACCCAAACTCAATATTAGTTCTCTAATGGCATCGCCCTGCATGTCAGCGTGCTCAATGACTAATGCTCCGCCTTCTCTCAGCAATCTCTTAGCTGTTGCCTCGACCTTTCTAACCAAATCAAGTCCATCAGGACCGCCATACAGGGCTAAATCTGGATCATGAAGGTGAACTTCAGGGTAGATAGGAATCATGGCATCTGGAATGTAAGGAGGGTTAGAGATTAGGACATCGACCTGACCATTCAGTTCTGGGAAAGCATCGGCTAAATCACCTTGGACCAGTGTTGCTTCTGGAGCGTAGCGGGCAAAGTTCTCTCTGGTGTATTGGAGTGCATCTTCGCTTAGTTCAACTGCATAAACCTTTGCGTGTGGAACTTCAGTAGCAATAGCAAGTGCAATTGCTCCTGAGCCTGTAGCGAGATCTACTGCAATCGGATTCTCAGAAGGAACTGCTCGAAGTGCATCAATAGCTATTTGAACAACACCTTCGGTTTCAAATCTAGGAACGAAAACTCCAGGACCCACCTTTAGTTCTAGTTGTCTGAAGTGAGCAACTCCGGTCAGGTGTTGCAGAGGAAAACGTTCTGCTCGCTTTGCTACAAGTTCTAAGAACTTAGCTTCATCAGCTTGATCTAACTCTTCGCCAGTGATTGCTTTGACTTGTAGCTCTCCCCTAGACAAGCCAACAACATGACTCAAAAGAATTTCAGCATCAGCTTGAAAAGATTCAATTCCAGCTTTTTCAAACTTCGCTGATGCCACTTCAATAGCAGCAGAGAGTTTCATTACTCGTTCTCACCAAGAGCGGCTAGACGCGCCTCTTCATCAGCTTGGATAGCTGATTGAACAACAGGCTCAAGTGCTCCATCCATTACCTGATCTAGGTTGTATGCCTTGTAACCTGTGCGGTGATCTGCAATACGGTTTTCTGGGAAGTTATAAGTTCTGATTCTCTCGCTACGGTCAACGCTTTTTACCTGTGACTTACGGGCAGCACTTAGTTCTGCTTCAAGTGCTTCCTGCTGAGCTGCAAGTAGACGAGCTCTAAGAACACGCATCGCAGCTTCACGGTTTTGTAGCTGAGACTTTTCGTTCTGCATAGACACAACGATTCCCGTTGGAATGTGGGTTAGACGAACAGCAGAGTCAGTTGTGTTAACTGACTGTCCACCAGGACCTGATGATCTAAAGACATCAACGCGAATTTCGTTTGCAGCAATTTCAAGTTCTTCAGGAGCATCTACTTCAGGGAAAACAAGAACACCAGCTGCGGAAGTGTGGATTCTTCCCTGAGTTTCAGTTACTGGAACACGTTGAACTCTGTGAACACCACCCTCATACTTCAGGTGAGCCCAGACTCCTTCAGCAGGATCTGATGACTTGCCTTTGATAGCAATCTGAACATCTTTGAATCCACCAAGATCTGATTCGTTCTTGTCTAGGATTTCTGTCTTCCAGCCCTTGCTGTTTGCATACTGGATATACATTCTGAAAAGGTCAGCTGCGAACAGTGCTGATTCAGCACCACCTTCACCAGCCTTGATTTCCATAATGACATCGCGGCCATCATCAGGGTCTCTAGGGATTAGAAGTCTTCTAAGCTTCTCAGTTGCTTCGTGAAGTGCTTCTTCTAAGGCAGGAACTTCAGCTGCAAAGCTTTCATCTTCCTTAGCCATGTCTTTAGCAGCATCTAGGTCTGACTGCATTGAATTAACAACATGGTAGGCAGAAACGATTGCGTTTAGTTCGGCATACCTGCGGTTAAGTTTCTTTGCAAGAACTGGATTGGCGTGGACTGAGGCCTCAGAAAGTTGGCTTTGCAACTCTGCATGTTCAGCCAGTAAAGCCTGGACTGAAGATAACATTATTCGCTTTCAGATCCGCTTGCTACAGGCATGGACTTCTGAACCATCATTAGGAACTCAACGTTGCTCTTAGTTTCCTTTAGACGGTTTAGAACAAGCTCAAGAGCTTGCTGCTGCTCAAGACCAGCAAGAGCACGACGAAGCTTCCAAACAATCTTGGTCTCATCAGGGCTCATCAACATTTCTTCACGACGAGTACCAGAAGCGTTCACATCAACTGCAGGGAAGATTCTCTTGTCTGCAAGTGAACGTGAAAGACGAAGTTCCATGTTTCCAGTTCCCTTGAACTCTTCGAAGATAACTTCATCCATCTTTGAACCAGTCTCAACAAGAGCTGTGGCAAGGATGGTTAGTGATCCACCGTCTTCAATGTTTCTAGCAGCACCAAAGAAACGCTTTGGTGGATATAGTGCTGATGAATCAACACCACCGGAAAGAATACGACCAGATGCTGGAGCTGAAAGGTTGTAAGCACGACCTAGACGAGTAATTGAGTCAAGCAACACAACAACGTCGTGACCCATCTCAACTAGACGCTTTGCTCTTTCAATTGCAAGCTCAGCAACTGTTGTGTGATCTTCTGCTGGACGGTCAAAAGTAGAAGCAATAACTTCACCCTTAACAGTTCTCTGCATATCTGTAACTTCTTCAGGACGCTCATCGACTAGAACAACCATTAGGTGAACCTCTGGGTTGTTCACAGCAATTGAGTTAGCAATTGCCTGAAGAACCAAAGTCTTACCAGCCTTAGGTGGTGAAACAATAAGTCCACGCTGACCTTTACCAATAGGAGCCACAAGGTCAATGATTCTTGTTGAAAGCTTGTTTGGCTCGGTCTCTAGACGCAGACGAGTCTGTGGGTATAGAGGAGTTAGCTTGCCAAATTCAACACGGTTAGCTGCTTCTTCAGGAGTCTGTCCGTTAACTGAGTCAACACGAACGATTGCGTTGAACTTAGTTCTTGAAGGTGAATCGCCTTCGCGAGGCTGACGAATTGCACCAACAACAGCGTCACCCTTACGAAGTGAGTACTTCTTGACCTGACCAAGAGAAACATAAACATCGTTTGGACCAGCTAGGTAACCTGTGGTGCGAACGAATGCGTAGTTGTCCAGGATGTCCAAGATACCTGCTACTGGTACTAATACATCGTCTGGAGAGATCTCGGTGTCAACTTCATCGCGCTCGTTGTTACGACGAGGTCCACGGTCGCGGAAGCGATCGTTTCCACCATTGCGGTTACGGTTGCGATTACGGTTACGGTTCTGACCCTGACGTTCGTTTCTCTCTGAACGCTCTGGACGCTCACCATCGAACTCGCCACGAGCTGGACGCTCTGAAGTCGATTCTTGTGAACCTTCAGCTTTAGGAGCTGAATCGCTAGGGGCAGCTGAACGGTTACGAGTTCTAGTGTTTGAACGCTCTGCAGGTGCATCAGTTGATGCTGCTGGAGCTGCTGCAGGAGCAGCATCTTCACTCTTACGAGAACGGGCTGGCTTCTTAGCTTCAACCGGTGCGTCGGTTGCAGGAACTGCAGTTACGCGACGTGATCTCTTTGGAGAATTTTCTTTTTGGACTTCATCCATGTTTGTTTGACTCTTTCTTAGTTAGCAATCGGTTTCTTTTTTGGAGGTGGATTGCTTGGTGCACGACCCTTGTCATGCTGGAACCGTAAGTATTTACGGGATTTGGATTTGGATGGCTATTGATTAGCCCCAAGATTTGTGTACGTTGCTACAGTAGCACCTTTGAAGTCTACAGCCAACATCAATGGGCTCCATGTTGGGAACTTCTCAGCTGCCAGGCTGGCTGCAGCCAGTCTTTGAGCGGGATCTGAGGCTAAAACTAGGACAGATGGGCCTGCCCCTGAAACCACAGCTGCGTGGCCTGCATCTCTCAATGCGGTGATCAAGGCATCAGTTTCAGGCATTGCCTTAGCCCTGTAAGCCTGGTGCAGACGGTCTTCTGTAGCAGCTAGCAAAAGCTCAGGGCTCTGGGTAAGAGCAGCAATTAGCAAAGCTGAACGAGAAACGTTGAATACAGCGTCATCATGTGGGACGGATTCAGGTTGCAGAGATCTAGCCAATTCTGTGGACATCTTGTTCTTTGGAACTAGAACTAAAGGTGAAACACCTCTGTGGACGAAAAGCTTCTTGTGCTTAGGTCCGCTCTCATCGTGCCAAGCAATAGTTAGACCACCAAATAGGGCTGGTGCAACATTGTCAGGGTGGCCTTCAAGTTTGGTAGCAATCTCCAATAACTGAGCTGGGCTAATGTCAACAATGCCCTCAAGAAGACCCTTTGCAGCCATGATTCCTGAAACTACTGCTGCTCCAGAAGATCCCATTCCTCTACCGTGAGGAATGAAGTTGTGGGCTCTAAGTCTCAATCCTGGAAGTGGTTGTCTTAGGTATTGGAAAGTATAGGCAATTGCCTTGACTACAAGATTCTCATCTCCGGTTGGAACTTCTCCCTGACCTTCGCCAATAACTTCGACCTGAGCATCCAGAGCATCTACTGCTTGAACTTCAAGTTCGTCATAAAAAGAAAGAGCCATTCCTAAGGTGTCAAACCCTGGACCTAGGTTTGCTGTTGTTGCAGGTACCTTAACAACAACCTTGCGACCCAGCATTGCGTTGGCTTGATCTAAACGCATTAGTTCTTATCCAATCCAAGAAGTTCTGCAACTTCACTGGTCTCTTTAGAACAAGAAACTGGAGTAATGTCTGCGCCGTTGGCATCCTTCAATGCCCAACCAACATCTTTCAAACCGTGACCTGTGACAGTAACAACTATCTTTGCTCCACTTGGAACTTTGCCAAGTTTCGAGTTCTTGTAAAGACCGGCTGCACCCGTAGCTGAAGAAGGTTCTACGAATACTCCAACTTCATTTGAAAGGAATCGGTGCATCCATAAAATCTCTTCGTCACTAACAGCACCAAACTCTCCCCTGCTGCAATCTTGAGCGCTAAGAGCTAGATCCCAAGAAGCTGGGTTACCAATTCGAATAGCAGTGGCAATTGTTTCTGGATTAGCAATTGGATGCCCTGCAACAAATGGTGCTGAGCCTTCAGCTTGGAATCCCCACATCACTGGAACACCTTTGATAGTTCCAGCATTGAATTCTTCTACATAGCCCTTGAAGTAAGCACTGTAGTTTCCAGCATTACCAACAGGCAAGACATGGAAGTCAGGTGCGAAACCTAGAGTTTCAACTACTTCAAAACTGGCAGTCTTTTGACCTTCAATACGATCTGGGTTCACAGAGTTCACAAGGTGAACTGCATAGTTTTCGCTGAGTTCTCTGGCAAGGACTAGACAGTCGTCAAAGTTACCTCTTACCTGCAGGATCTCTGCCTTATGAGCAACGGCTTGGGCCAACTTACCCATAGTGATCTTGCCCTCAGGAATTAGCACTACCGATTTCACACCTGCAGCAGCAGCATAGGCAGCAGCACTTGCTGAAGTGTTACCGGTTGATGCACAAATAACAGCTTTTGCTCCGTGGTGAACTGCTTTGGTAACAGCCATTGTCATACCGCGGTCTTTGAATGAACCAGTTGGGTTCATGCCTTCAACCTTCAACCAAACCTCAGAAGCTCCAACTAGCTTGGCCAGAGCAGGAGCAGCTACAAGAGGTGTTCCTCCTTCGCCCAAAGTAATTACCTTGGTGCCAGGCTCAATATCTAGTCGATCAAAATACTCGTTGATCACTCCACGCCATTGATGGGCCATTTTTATACTCCTTCAACTCTGATGACAGAGGTGATTTGTTCAACGGCAGCACTGGCGTCGAGTTCACTTACTACGGCAGCTAATGACTTATCAGTAGCCTCGTGAGTTCCAATTTCTAACCAAGCAGTTGTCTCTGCTTGAATCATCTTTGAAGACTGCTCAACTGTTTCAATAGAAACGTTGTGGTTAGCGAAGATGTTTGCAACTGCAGCAAGCACACCAGGTTGGTCTGTTACTTCTAAAGTGATTTGGTATCTAGTCTTTATTCTGCTGATTGGCAGAACTTCTAGTTCAGCGTGAACTGAATCAGCAAGACCAGGTCCACCGGCAACGTGGCGCTTAGCTGCAGAAACCAAATCACCCATAACCGCAGAAGCTGTTTGGATTCCACCAGCACCTGCACCGTAGAACATCAAACTTCCAGCAGCTTCTGCTTCAACGAATACTGCATTGAACGCACCGCGAACTGAAGCTAGCGGGTGCTCTAGTGGAACTAGAGCAGGGTAAACACGAACGGAGATTCCTTCTTCAGGATTTTCTGCATCTGCAGCAATCTTTTCGCAGATTGCCAAGAGCTTGATTACGTAACCATCTCTCTTGGCTGCTGCCATTTGAGCCTGAGTTACCTTAGTAATTCCCTCACGGTAAACCTTCTCCAAAGGAACTTCAGTATGGAAAGCAAGAGATGCCAAGATGGCCGCTTTCTGAGCAGCGTCATATCCTTCAACATCCAAAACTGGATCTGCTTCTAAATAACCAAGTTTGGTTGCTTCAGCCATTGCATCTTCTAAGGTTGCTCCGGTTGAATCCATGCGATCGAGAATGAAGTTGGTTGACCCATTCACAATTCCCATGATTCGCTTGACTTTATCTCCAGCCAAAGATTCACGAAGTGGTCGAATGATTGGAATAGCTCCTGCTACTGCAGCTTCAAAGTAAAGTTGAGCACCTACTTGTTCAGCAACATCAAACAATTCAGTTCCGTGGGTTGCAAGAAGTGCTTTGTTAGCAGTGATCACATCGCTACCTGAATTCAATGCAGCCAAGATGTAGGTGCGTGCTGGCTCGATGCCACCCATAACTTCAATAACGATGTCTGCACCAAGAATTAGTTGATCAGCTTCTGTTGTGATGAGTTCTTGAGGGATACCAAAACCTCTTGCAGCTCTCTTGTCTCTAACTAGAACTCCAGCAAGCTGAAGCTCTGCACCAACACGGGCGGCCAGCTCTTCCTTATTTTCAAGAATTAGGCGGGCAACCTGAGAACCGACGGAACCTGCTCCTAATAGGGCGACTCTGAGTGGTCGATATTCAATCATCGTGACACCTTCACATCTCTTGAAAGCAGATCTTCTTCTGTTTCAGACCTAACTATTAAATCAACTTTGCCATCTGAAACAGCAACAACGGCTGCTCGGGCTAGGTAGTTGTAGTTGCTAGCAAGAGAGAAACAGTACGCTCCAGTGGTGGCTACGGCTAGTAAGTCGTTAGGAGCCACATCTTCAGGAAGATAGGCATCTCTAATAACAATGTCACCAGATTCACAGTGCTTACCAACAACTCTGGCTAGAGCAGGCTCTGCACTTGATTCTCTAGAGGCTAGAGTCACGCTGTAGTCAGCTCCATACAAAGCTGGTCTTGCGTTATCGCTCATACCGCCATCGATGCTGACGTACTTTCTAACATCAGCTTCTTCACCAACTAGAACATCTTTAGTTGTTCCAACGTTGTAGATCGTGATTCCCGCAGGGCCAACGATTACTCTTCCTGGTTCATATGCAAGAACAGGAACTGGAATTCCAAATTTAGAACACTCTTTGGCAACCGCATCTGTGATGGCTTTAGCAATGTCTTCGATAGCCATTGGAGAATCTGCTGGAGTGTATGCAACTCCAAAACCACCACCGAGATTCATTTCAGGAACTGGACCACCCTTTAGAAGTTCTGCCTGCAGTGAGACTAAACGCTTCGCTGCTTCAACAAATCCTTCAACAGCAAAGATTTGTGAACCGATGTGTGAATGAAGACCAAGGAACTGTAGGTGCTTGTGTGAACGAATCTTTTCAACAAGCGTTGGAACATCTGCCATGGCAATTCCAAACTTCTGATCTTCACGAGCAGTAGCTAGATACTCGTGAGTGTGAGCGTGAACTCCGCTGTTCACTCGAAGTCGCACTGGTTGAATTCTGTCTTGAGCTCCAGCAGCAGATGCAATTCTTTCAATCTCGATATCGCTGTCGATAACAATGACTCCAACACCAGCGGAAACTGCTTTTCCAATTTCACTGTGTGACTTGTTGTTACCGTGCAAACCAATACGCTTTGGATCGATGCCGCCAGCTAGAGCAACTGCTAGCTCTCCACCAGAAGAAACATCTACGTTCATACCAAGGGCATCTACCCAACGCACAACTTCGGTTGATAGGAAAGCTTTACCGGCGTAGTAAATCTTTGCCTTAGTGCCATGCTTCTCGGCTTCTTTAGAGAAAGCATTGATGACTTGATTAGCTCTATTGAAGAACTCTGTCTTGTCTAATACGTATAGCGGAGATCCGAACTGAGCAACAAGATCGCCAACTGCATTTCCTTCAACAGAGATATGCCCATCGCTCTCACGCTTGAAACTCTTCGGCCATATTCCAGGCTGGATTGCGTTTACATCTTTTGGCTTAGTTAGCCAGGCCGGAGCTAGTTTGTTTGCATTCATTACATACGCTCCGGTGCACTAACGCCAAGAACTCTTAGACCATTAGCTAGAACAACTGATGCAGCGTTGTTTAGCCAAAGTCTTGTTCTGTGGACTGATTCAACTGGGTTTCCTGAAAGTGGTGTCACACGACAAGCGTCATACCAGCGGTGGTAAGCACCCGCTACTTCCTCTAGATAACGGGCAACTAGGTGCGGAGCACGTTCAGTAGAAGAGTGAGCCATAACTGCTGGGAATCTAGCAAGAGCAGCCAAGAGATTGGATTCGCTCTCATGAGTTAGCAGGCTTGGATCGAACTCGCTGTCAGTAACTTCAAGAGATGCAGCGTTGTTAGCAACCTGCTTTGTTCTTGCATGTGCATACTGAACGTAGAAGACAGGGTTATCGTTTGTCTTCTTTGATAGCTGGTCAAGGTCAATGTCAACCATTGAATTGATTGATGATCTGGTCAATGCATATCTGGCAGCATCAACGCCAACAGCATCTACAAGGTCTTCCATTGTCACAACAGTTCCTGCTCGCTTAGACATGCGAACTGGTTCACCATCTTTAACTAGGTTCACCAACTGACCAATAAGAATTTCTAGATTGACTCCAGGCTCATCACCGAATGCAGCACACATTGCCATCATTCTTTGAACGTAGCCGTGGTGATCTGCTCCAAGCATGTAGATAGCCTGATCAAAACCACGCTCGCGCTTGTCTAGGTAGTAAGCAAGATCTCCTGCGATGTATGCAGCTTCACCATCACTCTTGATAACAACACGATCTCTGTCATCACCAAAGGTTGTTGAACGTAACCAAACGGCACCATCTTGGTCATAGATGTGACCCAAGTCTCTTAGTCTTTCAATAGCTTTCTGAACAGCACCTTGCTCATAGAGAGAGTTCTCGTGGAAGAACACATCAAAGTGAACGCCAAACTTCTCAAGAGATTCACGAATCTCACCAAACATGAGTTCAACACCAGCTGCTCTAAAAGTTTCTTTTGCTTCTTCTTCCGGCAATGAAGTTGCGTTCGGGTGCAGCTCAACAACAGCTTGAGCAATTTGATTGATGTATTCCCCTGCATAACCATCTTCAGGTGCATCTTCTGATCTAGCAGCAGCGAGAAGTGATCTGGCGAATCTATCTATCTGAGCACCGTGGTCATTGAAGTAATACTCTCTAGTTACCTCTGCCCCTTGAGCTTGAAAGATTCTGGCAAGAGAATCGCCAACAGCAGCCCAACGAGTTCCACCGATGTGGATAGGTCCTGTTGGGTTAGCAGATACGAACTCAAGGTTCATCTTTATTCCTGCAAGAGTGTTGCCAAGTCCGTAGCTTGTCCCTGCTTGAACTATTTGCTTTGCTAATTCACCTGCTGCGGCAGCACTTAGAGTGATGTTGATAAATCCAGGTCCAGCAACATCAACTTTTGAGATGCCTGAAACACTCTCGAGCTCTTGAGCAAGTAGGGTTGCTAATTCTCTAGGGTTTGAACCCAGCTTCACACCCCACTGCATAGCAACGTTAGTTGCCCAATCCCCGTGGTCCCTATTCTTTGGTCTTTCAACGACAACCTCAGAAGGCAGGTCAATCACAGCCAACTTGCCCTGGGTCTGCAAAGAGCCCAAGATGGCAAGAATGTGACTGGATAGATCTGCAGGGGTCACTATGCACCTTTACTTTGGGGAATAAATTGATTGGGGTTCAAGGCCACAACGCCTTCACCGGTAATCCCCTTAGTCTAACAAAGTGCTCAACCAGCCCATAAGGGTCTCTGCCTCTTTAGATAGGTCGCTGATAGTCTGGGCTTATCGCCTAGCCCCCATAGCTCAGGGGATAGAGCACCGCCCTCCGGAGGCGGGGGCGCAGGTTCGATTCCTGCTGGGGGCACATGAACATAAATGACATACTGCACCTTGACCTGCAAGGCATTTTGAGAGATCTTGGCCCATTGGCCATGGTTATCGTCTGCCTAATCATCATTGCTGAAACCGGCCTACTTGTAGGGTTCTTCCTGCCTGGAGACTCCCTCCTGTTCACAGTTGGTCTGATGATTGGGGCTGGACTGATAGACATTCCTATCTGGCTTGCCTGCATCCTGATTTCAATATCAGCTATCGCTGGAGACCAACTGGGCTACTTCATTGGAAGAAAAGCTGGTCCCGCCGTATTCAAGAGACCTAATTCCAAATTCTTCAGCCAAAAGAACGCTCAAAGAGCTCAGGACTTCTTTGTGAAGCACGGAGCAAAAGCGGTCATTTTTGCCCACTACGTTCCAATTATGAGAACTTTTGTTCCAGTAGCTGCCGGTGTAGGCCAGATGAAGTATGCCTACTACTTGAGAAACAACATCATTGGAGCCTTGAGTTGGGGTGTCATTGTCCCGCTAATTGGTTTCTTCTTAGGACAAATTGAATTTGTTCGAGAGAACGTAATTCTCGTGACACTGACTTTGGTGGCCCTGTCGCTAATCCCAGTGATTCTTGAAGTTATAAAAGCTAAGCGAAAGAGCTAGTTCTTAAAGAAACTGATAAGTCCACTAAGTGCTTGGGCTCTGTGACTTAAAGCATTCTTTACTTCGGGTTCTAGCTCCGCAGCTGTTTGAGTGAAGCCTTCTGGAATAAATACCGGATCGTAGCCATGACCGTTTGTTCCACGTTCCTCTGTTGCAATACTTCCTGGCCAGATGCCTGTGAAGGTTGTCTCCCCTTCATCCGTTACTAGAGCGATTGTGCAGACAAAAGATGCACCTCTGTGTTCAGCATGAATGTCTTTCAACTGAGCCAACAGCAATCTTCGATTAGCAACGTTATCTTTGGTGCCTGACCAAATAGCAGTGAAGATGCCAGGAGATCCACCAAGTATTTCCACTGCCAAACCTGAATCATCTGCCAAGGCTGGAAGACCTGTGTGCTTGTGAGCTGCTCTTGCTTTGATTAGAGCGTTCTCTAGAAAACTGACTCCGTCTTCTACCGGCTCTGGGCCATCGTAGCCAACCAGGTCAAGACCAACAGGTTCCAAGATAGCTTTTAGCTCTTCGACCTTGCCCTGGTTATGTGTGGCTAGAACAATCTGCATGGTTAGTCTTGGCCCAGGCTTGACTTCTGAATACTAGTTAGTTCGGTAGTTCCAATCAGAGCTAAATCTAGAAGTGCATCTAGTTCTGCTCTATCAAATGCAACGCCTTCTGCAGTTCCTTGAACTTCTACAAACTTGCCTGCTCCAGTAACAACAACGTTCATGTCTGTTTCTGCTCTCACGTCTTCGGTGTATGCAAGATCTAGCATTGGAGTGCCATCGATGATTCCAACTGAGATGGCAGCAATAGAATCCACAATCACCTTGTTGTTGGCAGGGATGTGCCCATTCTGCATTCCATAATTCACTGCATCTACTAGAGCAACATATGCTCCGGTGATTGCGGCTGTTCTAGTTCCACCATCAGCCTGTAGAACATCACAGTCAATAACAATGGTGTTCTCCCCTAGTGCTTTGAAATCAACAGCAGCTCTAAGAGCTCTACCAATCAATCTTGAGATCTCGTGTGTACGTCCACCAATTTTGCCTCTAACAGATTCACGGTCGTTTCTGTCATGGGTTGCTCTAGGCAACATTGCATACTCTGCAGTTACCCAACCCACTCCTTTACCGACCTTCCAACGAGGAACTCCTGGTGTGAAAGAAGCTGTGCAAAGGACTTTGGTTGACCCAAATGAAATAAGTGCTGAACCTTCAGCATGTTCACTCCAGTTACGCTCAATAGTTACTTTGCGTAACTGATTAGCATTACGTCCGTCTGCTCTACTCATTTGCTTTCCTAGCTGTTAGTGAATCTGTTCAACGTTTTGAACTTCTGGGCCTAAGAACCTTCTTGCCAAAACTGCAAAGCTCTTAGCATCTCCAGTTGCCTGAAATCTGAGTTCAGGCTTACTGCTATCGGTTCTCAGAAGATTGTGGGCAACCAGTGTTCTATAGACATCTTTTGCTGTCTCTTCAGCACTTGACACTAGTGTGACATTCTCACCCATCACATAAGACAGAGCACCTGTAAGAAGTGGGTAGTGTGTGCAACCAAGAACAAGGGTGTCCACCTCAGCGTTCTTCACAGCCGCTAAATAAGTTTCGGCTAGTGCAATAACTTCAGGTCCTGAAGTAATACCGCGTTCAACATAATCAACGAATTCTGGACAAGCGGCACTAATCAGTTCAAAATCAACCGCGGCAGCAAATGCATCGTCATACGCTCTAGAGGTGATTGTCGCAGTTGTTCCGATTACTCCAACCTTGCCATTACGAGTGGAAGCAACCGCTCTTCTTACTGCAGGTTGAATAACTTCAACTACAGGAATTCCGCGACCTTCTGTGTATCTCTCTCTGGCATCTCGAAGGACGGCAGCAGAAGCAGTGTTACATGCAATGACTAGAAGCTTTACGCCCTCGTCAACCAATCGGTCCATCACATCAAGAGCTAGAGTTCGAACCTCTTGAATAGTTTTGGTTCCGTAAGGGGTATTAGCGGTGTCACCTAGGTAGATCACTGACTCATTAGGCAGTTGATCGATGATTGCTCTGGCTACGGTTAGTCCACCGACTCCAGAGTCAAAGATTCCTATAGGTGCATTGTTCACGGGTTTAGTCTATTGCGACAGCATTACTCGTCGCCTGAGCCTGAACCTTCTTCGTTCTTCCTCATTTGCTCATAAATGTCTTTGCACTCTGGGCAAACAGGGAATTTCTCTGGGTCTCTATTTGGAATCCAAACTTTTCCGCACAGAGCAACCACAGGATTACCCATAACAGCAGACTCAACTACTTTGTCTTTTCTAACGTAGTGAGAGTATCTCTCGTGATCGCCAGGCTCAATGTTTTGAGTCTGTGGATCAATAGAGACTGAGGGCTTACTAATAGTTTGCTGTTCCATTTTTACCTTTACTGCTTAGACGCTAAGCGAACTGCATCAGCAACTCTTTGAGTCACATCTGCGTGGAAGACGCTAGGGACGATGTATGAAGCATTCAACTCATCATCTTCAACACAAGTTGCAAGAGCATCAGCTGCAGCAAGCAACATCTTCTCTGTGATGATATTCGCTCCGGCATCTAGTAGCCCTCTGAAGAAACCTGGGAACGCCAAGACGTTATTGATTTGGTTAGCAAAGTCGCTTCTACCGGTTGCAACAACTGCTGCGAACTTAGCGGCCTGTGCTGGATCTATCTCTGGAGTTGGGTTAGCCAAAGCAAAAACAATTGAATTGATCGACATTGTCTGGATGTCTTCAGCAGTAAGTAAGTTACCTGCCGAAACTCCAATAAACACATCTGCTCCAACAATTGCCTCTTTGAGAGTGCCCTGTTGGCCTTGGTGGTTGGTGTGTTCAGCAATCCATGCCAAAGAAGAGCCTGACTCGATGTCGTCTCGACTCTTGTGGATGATTCCCTTTTGGTCAGCAACAGTTGCGTGCTTCAGTCCTGCAGCGAATAGCAGCTTAAGCACTGCAGTTCCAGCGGCACCGGCACCGCTCATCACTAGATGTACTTCATCGATTTCTTTTCCAACAACTTTCAAAGCATTTCTAAGTGCAGCCAAACAAACAATCGCAGTTCCATGTTGATCGTCATGGAACACAGGGATGTCTAGTTCAGCACGAAGTCTTTCTTCAATTTCAAAACATCTTGGCGCTGAAATGTCTTCAAGGTTGATACCAGCAAATACCGGTGCGATTGCCTTCACTGTTCGAACAATCTCTTCTGTGTCTTGAGTGTCCAAACAGATAGGGAAAGCATCAATGTTTGCAAATCGTTTAAATAGCGCTGCTTTACCTTCCATCACCGGAAGAGCCGCCAGTGGTCCGATGTTGCCAAGGCCTAGAACAGCTGATCCATCGCTGACTACCGCGATTGTGTTTCTCTTGATAGTTAGTCTTCTTGCATCCGAAGGATCATTCACGATTGCTTCACAGATACGTGCCACACCAGGTGTGTAGATGAGAGACAGATCGTCACGGTTACGGATAGGAAGCTTCGACTCAATGGTGAGCTTTCCTCCAAGGTGGGCAAGGAAAGTACGGTCAGATACTTTTCCTACTATTACGCCTTCGACTTGCTTGAGTTCTTGAACTATTTGCTCTGCATGCTCAGAGTTAGTGCACGCACAAGTGAGGTCAATCCTTACTCGTTCAGCGTCAGAGTGGTTCACATCCACTGCCGTAACTGAGCCACCTGAACGTTCGATGATAGAAGTTAGCTCACTCACCGCAGTGTTTTTTGCAGGAGCTTCCAAACGAATAGTTATTGAGTACTGAACAGATGGCATCGTTGACATACCTTTAGTCTGCCAGAACTAACAACACTTGACTAACTCTTAGTTGATAGTTGATGCGTCTCCAAGAGTTACGTCAACTGTGATTTCACTGCCATCTCTGAGGGCCTTCAAGCTAACTTTGGCAAATGCTTGGTTAGAGCGGATGGCGGCAGTCAATGTTTTTGCTGTGTCTATCGCTTTGCCATCACATTCAATGATCACGTCTCCGACTTTCAGGCCTGCTTGCTCAGCAGCCCCGCCTGTCGAAAGTTTCTCGATTTTAGCTCCAACACTGAAAGACCCTGCAGATTCAGAGAACTTAGCGTCACTGACAATAGCTCCAAGCAGGCCGTGGCTTACCTTGCCGGTTTCGATGATGGCATCAGCTACCCTCTTGGCTACGTTAGATGGAATAGCGAAACCTACGCCGATGTTTCCAGCTTCAGAAGAGGTTTGAGCAGAGCTTGCAATAGCAACGTTGATTCCAATGAGCTCGCCTTTGTCATTAACCAATGCACCTCCAGAGTTACCAGGGTTGATAGCGGCATCGGTTTGAATCACATTCAGATTCACTGGAGGAACATTGCCTTGGTTCTGCCAAAGCTGAAGACTAGATCCACCGTCATCTGGAGCAGAAGCAGATTCAACAGAAATTGTTCTGTTTAGTGCTGAGATAACGCCGGAGGTAACGGTTGCGTCGTAACCAAGAGGTGCCCCAATCGCAACAGCGAAATCACCTACGTTTACAACCGAACTATCTGCAAAATCAATTGGGCTAAATCCTGAGCCCGCTGCTTTGATTACTGCCAAGTCATTTGTTGGGTCAGTTCCAACGATTGATGCCTTGAAAATCTTTCCTGCTGAGGTCTTGATTTCAATTCTTACGTCATCGGTTGAACCATTCATGGTCACAACGTGAGCGTTAGTGAGAATGTATCCATCATTTGTGAGAACAACACCAGATCCAGTACCAGCCGAAGTATTGCCTGATGCAGAAATAGTGACTACAGATGGCAGACCTTTGGCAGCAGCGGCAGATACCCAGTTCACACTGCTCGGGTTGTTGATTACAACATTCTGGGTTGAAGAGATAAATGGAAGAGATCCGGTAGCTCCGTACGCACCTAGGTATGCTCCGACAATTGAACCGATTGCCGCAATTAGAACAATTACCAATGTGGTTGGTGCTTTGCGATTGACTTGAGGTGTTGCAGCTACATTTTGAGCTGGTAGTTTCACAGGCTCTCCAAGAAACTGAGTATTAAAGTGTCCTTTATCAGTTGTCATCTTTGCTCCTTTTATCTGTGTCTTCGTTTTCAACTCTAAGAAGACAACTAGATAATTGTATGAACATCGCCTGACAAAAAACTGAAAGTTAGCACCGCCAAGCAGTTGAGCCAAGTGCACAAGGCTTATTCACAAGACGAGGCGGGTCTTTGTCTATCTTTGGGCCATCTGGAGAATTGGCTGAGAATCTAACTGGATTAGCGTTGAGCAAAATATTTGGCTTGACCGCAGTCCAAGAAGTTAGCCCTGTGAATGAATACTCAGTTGAGTAAGTCACTGCCAGATCTACTAGCCCGTCTCCCTTCACCTTTGGAATGTAAGAGGGTTTCGATAAAGCACTTGATACTGGAGTCGAACCTCCTTGGGAGATCTGCCAGCGATACTTCACCGGCCTGAATCTGATTTGAGCTGGAAGCCCAAGTAGTTTTGTCTTCAAAACCTGAGACTTAGCGGATGAGGAAAGCTCAATGGTTGTCCCAACTTTGATGTTCTTAGAAGGTTTGATGAAGATCATAGGAGTCAAAGGTCTAAAGGATTTCAACGCTGAATAGATTCTGCTCTGGCTAGGCTTGCCAACGTTGACTATGGAAACAGGTTGATTAGGAGGATAAAGACTCCAGCAACCAACATGCCCAGTGTTTAGAAGACCGAAGGTCAGATCTAAACTCAGTCCATTTGGATAGACCAAACATTTAGGAGCACTGCTTGAACCACTCCCCAAGACGAGGCTCACCGATCCATTGGTTCCTTTGACGAGGACCGCCTTAGAAACACAAAGATTCAGCTGAGTGGAGTCACTGATTGCCCCAATAGTTGTATTCAATGAACTAAATGCTGCTGGACAACTAGGAGCGGTAGCCCAGCCCGCACTGGATAAAAGAACTGTTGCGAGCATGAGCATTCAAGGAGCATACAAACTTCAAGTAACAAGTAGGAAAGTTATAAACAGAAAAGGGCCCCAACTAATGTTGGGACCCTTTTACTAACTTGGTTGCGGAGGCAGGATTTGAACCTACGACCTCCGGGTTATGAGCCCGGCGAGCTACCGAACTGCTCCACCCCGCGGCGAAGTTTCAGCATAACACAAGTTGGGTATTACTTGCTTGCCTCCAAAGCTGCTGTAATTGCAGCCTTTAGGCGAGCATCAGCCTTGCCGTAAGCGGCCCAGTCTCCAGCCTTCATAGCCTCATCCTTGTCAATCATTGCCTGACGAGCATTAGCTAGAGCTGTTGCCAACTGCTGATCTGCAGTTTGACCTGGGTCAACTGGTGGAATGACTTCCCCACCGGTTCCGCTGTTTCCAGAGAACAAGGCATTCAACGCTGCATCCAAGTTATCTTCGAAAGCGATCTTGTCTCCGAAGGCAACTAGCACCTTCTTTAGTAGAGGGAATGATGTCTCACCTGTTGACTGAATGTAAACAGGCTGAACGTAAAGCAGTCCTCCACCAATTGGAAGAGTCAACAAGTTACCGTTTAGAACCTTGGTTGAACCCTGTCTCAGAATGTTTAGAAGTTTAGAAACTTCGCTGTCTGAGTTGAAGTTGTTTTGAACTTGACCAGGTCCAGGAACAATTGTTGTTCTCGGTAGCGTCAAGAGTCGAAGCTTTCCATAGTGCTCGGAAATTACTCCGTCCTTATCGCCAGCATCAGAGTCTGCAACTAGATAACCCGTTAGAACGTTGCGACTTGCATCACCTGTTGATTTAGGAATGAAAGTTGAGTAAATCGAGAACGAAGGACTCTCTTGAGTTGGCACCTGGAGTGTCAAGTAGTACGGCGGCTGCAATGAACCTGTTCCAAGGCCTTGGTCCACAGGATCGTTAGGTGTCATCCAAGCATCTTGCTGAGAGTAGAAAGCGCCAGCATCAGTCACGTGGTACTGACCTAGAATTCCACGCTGCATCTTGAACAGGTCAGCTGGGTATCTGATGTGTGAAAGCAGTGCACCTGACATCTCAGAAACTGGCTTGACGGTGTTTGGGAATACCTTCATCCAAGTCTTCAAGATTGGGTCTTTGTCATCCCAAGCGTAAAGTTTCACAGAACCGTCATAAGCATCAACAGTAGCCTTCACTGAGTTGCGGATGTAGTTGATTGCTCCGCGACCAACAGGCGAAGTTGTTGAACTGTCTGCGATTGTTCTGTCGAAGTTCTCTGCTCTTGAGTATGGGTAGTTTGCAGATGTGGTGTAACCATCAACAATCCAAACAACCTTGCCCTCAACAATTGCTGGGTAAATGTCATTGTCGAGAGTTAGATAAGGAGCAACTTGAGCTACACGCTCTCTTGGGTTGCGGTTGTACAGAATCTGCGATGAGTTAGTTACTGCATCAGACAGAAGAATCTGTTCGCTTTGGAATTTCAGAGCGTAAGACAAACGCTTGAAAATGTCGTCAAGCTTTGGCCCACCATTTCCCTTGAAGGTAGTCATAGTCTGCTGATCTCCAGAAGCATCATCTTCGGCTGCTGGGTAATCAAGTTCCTTATCGGCTGCACCTTCAGGAGCACCAACGATTGAGTAAAGTGGTGAGCTTTCACCGAAGTAAATGCGAGGTTCGTATTCCCCAAGAAGACCCTTGGAAGGAATACCTGACTGCAAGAACACAGGTTGTCCATCAGCAGAACGCTGGTTTCCGTAAGCGGCGACCATTCCGTAACCGTGGGTGAAGACAACCACGTTGTTGTACCAAGACTGTGAAGAACCAAGACCAGACTGGTTTAGCTCACGAACAGCAAGAACAGTGTCTTGAACTTTGCCATTGATCTTGTAGCGATCAACGTCTAGGTGGTTCTGGAAGCCGTAGTACTGACGGTACTGCTCAAGCTGCTTGAAAGAAGCGCTAACTAGGTTTGGATCAAGAATTCTGATCTGGGCTGCAGTTTGAGCATCTTTCTTTAGAGCCCCTGCGGTTGCTGTTGTCTTAGCGTCATACTCAACGGTCTGAACTTTATCTAGTCCGTACGCTGCACGAGTGGCTTCGATGTTTCTTTGAATGTATTCAGCTTCAAGAGTTCTTTCGTTAGGAACAACCTGGAAAGTCTGAACAAGACCTGGCCATACTCCACCAAGGATTACCGCAAGCACCAACATCAATGAAGTTCCCAAGATGGCAAGTCTCCACTTAGCGACTACCGCTACTCCTAAGTAAATAAGTGCAACAACGAATGCAATAGCAGTCAGAATTTGTGCTGCTGGAATGCTCGCATTGACATCAGAGTATGTTGCTCCAGTGAATAGACCTGCGGAGCTTGTCATTGTCTCGTACTGACCTAGCCAAATTGTTAGACCTAGCAGAGCCATGAAAATTGCTGCCAAAACAGCAAGCTGAACTCGAGCAGTCTTTGAGAATGTTGACTGCTTTCCATTGAACTTAATTCCTCCGTAAACCAAGTGGAACAAGATAACTGGAATGAGTGCCAAGAAAGTTACAGCCATTAGGTATGAAACCAAAAGAATGTAGAAAGGAAGGTCAAATAGGTAGAAGCTGACATCTAGGTTGAACTGAGGGTCAACTACCCCAGATGCACTGCTGTTCAAAAAGAGCACAACTGATTGCCAGTCGGAGCTTTGAGAAACTCCAACAAAGATACCGATAGCAATTGGAACTAGAACAAGAAGTCTTCTACGAAGGCGGTCGAGGATCTGTCTGTATTCAGATAGGTCTCTTCCAAAGAAGTCGTTACCGGTTGCATAGATCGGTCTCAATCTCCAAGCAATGTAAATGTTTATCCAAACCACTAGACCCGCAAATGCTGCAGTTGCTGCAAAGACAGCTACCTGAGCCCAGATCTGAGTGGTGAATACAGATAGGAAACCTAACTGATCAAACCACAACACATCGGTGTAGACGCTTGATCCGCTCACTAGTGCAATCGCCAACACTGCGACGATACCGACTGAGATTGCCAGAGGAGCACGCTTACGCAGGTCTGCTGCATTTATTTGACTCATTGAATTTCCTTAGCTGTTATTTATTTTGTACAAGAAAGAAGGCGATCGGTGCCGGTGTCATTGGCAATCGCCTTTACTGCTCGAAGTGAATCCTGAATAGTAGAAACCTTTACAACTGTAAGTCCATCGGGGATGTTTCCAATTACCTGATCACAGTTTGCACTTGGAACTAAGAACCAGTTGACTCCAGCTCGTTTAGCTCCATACATCTTTTGCTTTACTCCGCCAACCGGACCGATTACACCATCAGGAGTAATAGTTCCCGTTCCTGCAATTCTTTGACCACCGGTAAGTTCCCCTGGTGTTAGTTTGTCGTAAATGGCTAGAGTCAAACTCTGCCCAGCACTTGGTCCACCTACGTTTCCAACTTTGACATCGA
>JBJOQP010000003.1:0-34443 GCA_046049845.1 Actinomycetota bacterium | reverse complement strand
TTTCCTTCTCAAAACACACTTTGACCCTGAGGTCGGATTGCCACCGAGATGGTTGATTCCTGGCGGAGCTATTGATGAGGGCGAAACGACTCTGGAAGCCGCTGTGAGAGAGCTTCGTGAGGAAACCGGAATGATTGTTGACTCAGAAACTTTAGGCGATCCGGTTCTAATTGCATCTGGTCGATGGGACTGGGCTGATGGAAAGAATTTTCATACCTACACAGATACGATCTACGAACTGCAAGTTGAACATTTCGAACCAGACACGTCTGGATTTACTCAAGATGAACTCAGAGACATCCTGGAGTATCGATGGTGGAATGTTGAAGAACTAATTGCAAGTGAAGAGTCATTGGCACCTCATGAGCTACGGGACTGGCTAAAGTTTAGGTTCCGCTCTACCAACTTGGATTGATATAACACCGATAATGAACATTATGTCAAGTAATGTTTTATTCGTCTAGAGAGCCTATTCCCCAAGTTCTTGTGTCGCCCGGACCCATTGACGCAACTTTGCCAAAGCTCTACCATCCGCCAATGCTTTTCGTGCAGATTCAAAATTCCTTGCCAAAGAATTGTTCAAATCAAATTGATCAGCTGAATCTGATTTGCTCAATTCATAGGCTGTCATGCCTGCGGCTGCATTCAGGGCCACAATGTCAGAAATTGCTGACTTATCCCCCGTAAATGACGTGTTTTCGCCGAAAATGGCCCTGGCAACCATGGCATTTTCCTCTGCGTTTCCGCCTAAAAGCTGGTCAACAGAGGCATATTCGATGCCAATGTCGTTCGGATCAAAGTGGAATTCGGTCACTTTTCCGCCAAAAACCACCCAAACCTTGCTTGGACCGGTTGTAGTTAGCTCATCCAGACCGTCGGAACCCCTAAAAACAAGTCCTGAACGGCCTCTGAGGGCCAATTCTGAGGCTAACAATGGCGCCATTACTGGGTTCGCGACCCCTAGAGCGGTCCCAATAGGTTGGGCTGGATTCGCCAAAGGGCCCAGGAAATTGAAGGTTGTAGGGATTCCTAGCCTCTTTCGAGTTGGTCCTACGTGTTTCAGAGATGGATGGAATAGCGGTGCGAAGAAGAAAGTGATTCCGGTCGCCTTGAATACTTGAGCTAATTGGTCTGGGCTGATATCTAGATTCACCCCGAGAGCCTCCAACATCTCTGATGACCCGGTCTTGCCGGAGGCAGATCTACTGCCGTGCTTTAGAACTGGATAGCCGCAAGCGGCTGTCAAAATGGCAGCCATAGTTGAAATGTTTACAGTCCCGAGCTGGTCCCCGCCTGTACCTACAATGTCGATTGCGTCATTCGAAATAGGAATGGGCAAAGCATTAGCCAACATCACATCCACGAACCCGGAGATCTCTTCGATGGTCTCACCTTTAGTTCTGAGTGAAACTAGGAAGGCAGCCATATCCTCTTCTGAGGCTTCCCCACCCATGATTTGTTCCATAGCCCAAATTGCTTGACTCTTGCTGAGGTCTGTTTTTGATTCAAGAGCCGCGAGAACCGTTGACCAGCTTTGGGCTTCATTCATGTTGGTTAGTTTACTCGGAGAAATTTTCAAAATTGTTCAAAAACTCCGCCACGATAGGGCTAACAACGCCTTTATAACGATTTGGACAGGTAGTATTAAGACATGTCGACTGCCCCCCTAGCTCATTCACAGATTCACCGCCCAAGCCCTACTTCTGTAGGAACTATCGTCTGGCTTGGTAGCGAAGTTATGTTCTTTGCGGCTCTTTTTGCCATGTATTTCAGCCTGCGTGCAAACGCTCCTGAACTATGGGAAAACGGCACATCAATCTTGAACGTACCTTTCGCTCTCGTGAACACTCTTATCCTTGTAGCCTCTTCATTCACAGCCCAGTTCGGTGTGTTTGCTGCAGAGCGCATGCAACCTCGATCAACTGGTAAGTCTCCTCTCAAATGGGGAATGGTTGAGTGGTTCATCATCAGCTATGTACTTGGAGCTGTATTCGTTGCAGGTCAGGTTTGGGAGTACGCAACTCTAATTAGCGAAGGTGTGAGCCTAAATAGCGACTCATACGGTTCAGCTTTCTACATGACAACAGGTTTCCACGCACTTCACGTGACCGGTGGACTGATTGCGTTCTTATTCGTGATCGGTCGCACATTTGCGGCTAAGAAGTTCGGACACAAAGAAGCAACAGCAGCCATCGTGGTTTCTTACTACTGGCACTTTGTGGACGTAGTTTGGATCGGTTTGTTCCTAATCATTTACGTTTTGAAATAAGAAAAAGAGAGAGCTGAATCTATAAATGAAGCAACTTAGACGCAAAGTCAACGGACTTAGACGCAGTCCAAGAGCTCTAGGTATCGTAATGATTGCCGCACTTCTTGTTGTAGGCACCGGTTACTCAACAGTTAGCGCTGCGGTCTCCCCTAACCGCGAAGTAGTGCGAACCCAAGAGCAAATTGATTTGGGTAAAAAGATCTTCCTTGCAAACTGTGCATCATGTCACGGTAAGAATGCTGAAGGAACTCAGAACGGACCAAACCTTATTGGTGTTGGTGAAGCATCAGTTGATTTCCAAGTTTCAACAGGTCGTATGCCAGGTGCCGCTAGCGGTCCTCAGCTTGAAGTAAAGCCTGTTCAGTTCACTGAAGAAGACATTGCAGCAATGGCTGCATTCATTGGTTCACTTGGTGCTGGTCCTTCAATTCCTGATGAGGCATACCTACAAGCCAACGGAGATCCTTCAGCCGGTGGTGAGCTATTCAGAATCAACTGTGCGATGTGTCACAACGCTGCTGGTGCCGGTGGAGCTCTAACTCAAGGTAAGTATGCTCCTGGACTTATGGGTTCATCAGCTAAAACTATCTACGAAGCCATGGTTACAGGTCCTCAGAACATGCCTGTATTCAGCGATGCAAACATCACCCCAGAACAGAAGAACGACATCATCACCTACCTGACATACGTTCAGGAGAACGCTTCAGTTGGTGGTGAAGAACTTGGAAGTCTAGGACCAGTATCAGAAGGTCTTGTTGCCTGGTTCGGACTACTTGGATTACTAATCATTATCGCCGTCTGGCTTGCAGCCAAGTCAAACTAATTAGAGAGATCAAATGAGCGACAACTCAAATGAAGTAGAAGTAAAAAAGGATCTAGAAAAAGCATCTGGTTCTTACTCAGACCATGAGTATGAACTAGGCCTTCGCGTAGTAAACGAAGACGCAGTTGCGGACCCAGGTCTAGAGCCTCACCGCGTTCGCATGACTGACAAGAGCGAGAAGCATGAGAAAGCTGCCGTTCGTCAGGTAGCACTACTGTTCACTCTTTCTATGCTTGGAAGTGCCTTTGCTCTATGGGCTTACTTCAACTTCCCACTATCAGAAGACCTATCAAGCGTTCGCCTGAACACTTTGTACCTAGGTGTTGGAATGACTCTAGGTCTAATGGGTATTGGTATAGGTGCTGTCCACTGGGCTAAGACACTTATGCCAGATAACGAAGTTTCTGAAGAGCGTCACCTAGTTCGTGGTTCGGACGAGAAGCGTGCTGCTGCAATTGAAATTCTTGCTGCTGCAAACCAGGAGTCTGGATTCACAAGAAGAAAACTTATCCGCAGAACACTTTACGGATCTCTCGCACTATTCCCATTCCCAGGAATCATCCTGTTAGCTGACCTAGGACCAAATCCTGGTGACTCACTAAGACACACTTACTGGAAGAAGGGCACTCGACTAGCTAAGGATCCAACCGGTGTTGAGATCAAGGCTTCAGATGTAACCGTTGGTTCTGTATTCCAAGTTATTCCAGCTGGTCTAAACCCAAGCCAACACGACTACTTGGAAGAGAAGGCAAAGGCTGCTGTCCTTCTAGTTCGCGTTGACCCAAGTGAACTGAAAGAAACTGAAGAACGTAAGAGCTGGTCTTACCAGGGAATTGTTGCTTACTCAAAAATCTGTACTCACGTTGGTTGTCCTGTAGCTCTTTACGAACAGCACACACACCACCTTCTTTGCCCATGCCACCAATCAACATTCGATCTAATTGATGGTTGCAAAGTTATCTTTGGTCCTGCAGCAAGACCACTACCTCAGCTTCCAATCACCGTCGACAGCGAAGGTTACCTAGTGGCACAAAGTGATTTCTTAGAACCAGTTGGTCCGTCATTCTGGGATAGGAGTGTGAAGTAATGTCTGTTACACAAACAAAGCCTCAGAAGAACTCTTTCCTCGCAGGAACAGCTAACTACGTTGACGAGAGAGTTGGTGCTTCTGGGATTCTGAAGGAATTCGGAAGAAAGATTTTCCCTGATCACTGGTCATTCATGCTCGGTGAAGTAGCGATGTATTCATTCTTCGTGCTTCTAATCTCAGGAACTTTCCTAACTTTCTTCTTCGACCCATCGATGACAATGGTGAAGTATGACGGCGTATACGCTCCCCTAAAGGAAGCGATTATGTCTAAGGCATACGACTCAAGCTTGTACATCACATTCGAAGTTCGCGGTGGTCTTCTGATGAGACAGGTCCACCACTGGTCAGCACTATTGTTCGTAGCTGCTGCTGGACTTCACATGCTTAGAGTTTTCTTCACTGGTGCTTTCCGTAAGCCTCGTGAGTTGAACTGGGTAGTTGGATTCGTTCTGTTCATTCTTGCTATGGCTGGTGGATTCACAGGTTACTCACTTCCAGATGATCTTCTTTCCGGTAACGGTCTAAGAATTATTGACGGAATGATCAAGGGTGTTCCATTCATTGGTACTGGAATCTCTTCACTATTGTTCGGTGGTGAATTCCCTGGACACGTAGTTATTGGTCGACTTTACTCACTACACATCATGTTGATTCCTGCACTGATTCTTGTCTTCCTCGCATTGCACTTGTTCATGCTGATTATTCACAAGCACACCCACTTCTCAGGTCCTGGTCGAAAAGACACCAACATTGTTGGTTACCCACTGATGCCTGTTTACGTTGCCAAGGCTGGTGGATTCTTCTTCATCGTCTTCGGTGCAATCATGGTGATCTCGACATTCTTCACAATCAACCCAATCTGGAACTACGGTGGCTATGACCCATCCCCTGTTTCAGCTGGTACGCAACCTGACTGGTACATTGGTTGGCTCGATGGAGCTCTTCGTCTGGCACCAACAGGCATGGAGTTCATGATTGGTGATTACACAGTCTCCATGAACATCTTGTTGCCATTGACAATCAGCTTGGTATTCCTAGCTCTTGTTGCCATCTACCCATTCATTGAGAACTGGGTAACTGGAGACAAGCGTGAGCACCACATGCTTGACCGTCCACGTAACGCTCCGACCAGAACTGCTATCGGTGCTGCTGGAGTTATGTTCTACGCGGTTCTGTGGGCTGGTGCGAGCACGGACTTGATTGCAACTCACTTCAAGATGAACTTGAACCAGGTACTGGTAACAATGCAGATCTCACTGATTGTTCTACCGATTGTTGCCTTCATTGTCACAAAGCGCGTGTGTTTGGCTCTTCAGCGTAAGGACAAAGAAGTAGCTATCCACGGACGTGAATCAGGACGTATCGTTCGACTGCCACACGGTGAATACATTGAAGTACACGAACCTCTAGACGCTTACGAGCTATACAAGCTAGTTGACTTCAAGGATTACCAGCCGACAGTTGCGCGACCTAATGCAAGTGGAAAGATTACCGTTGGGGCAAGAGTGCGATCAGCTCTCTCCCGCTTCTACTTCCAGGACCGAATTACGCCTGCAACCAAGACCGAAATCGAGCAGGCTAGACACCATGCTCAAGAGATCGAGTCTCAGGTCCAAAAGGCTATCGAGAACGACAAATAAGCTCAAAGTTGGAACCCGTCAACGAATAGTTGGCGGGTTTCTTCTTGTCCAGACCATAAGCACTATCCCCCAACTTTCAATGCATGCAAGCCACTCAGTCGGATGAACACAGAACCAACCCTGATGCTGGCTAGCATAGTTACAGAGACTCAAAGAGCCCAGAAAGGCCGATAATGGCAAAGCTATACTTCCGTTATGGAGCGATGAATAGCGGTAAGAGTACTGCTCTACTGCAGGTAGCTCACAACTACGAAGAACGTAGCCAACAAATTCTGATTGCCAAGCCAGCTGTAGACACCAAAGGCGATGCTGCCATTGTCTCCCGACTAGGTGTCGATAGAGATGTTGATTTCCTTGTGACGCCTGGATCAAATCTAAGAGAATTAGCTCACGAATACGCAAACAACGGTTTGATCATCCCAGGAATCAAAAACCTAGCCTGCCTGCTCATTGACGAAGCCCAATTCCTTACTCGCGAACAAGTAGACCAAGCTTTCGAGTTAGCAGTTCTAGATGGCGTTCCTGTGCTTGCCTACGGCATTAGAACTGACTTCCTAACTGTGGGATTCCCTGGCTCAATTCGACTTATGGAACTAGCTCACTCTTTGGAAGAACTCAAAACCATCTGTCGCTGTGGCCGTAAGGCAATGTTTAATGGACGCAAGTTTGATGGCGAGTTTATCTTTGAAGGCGACCAAGTAGCCATTGATGGCGTAGAGGTCACTTATGAATCACTCTGTGGTGTCTGCTATCTAAACGAGCGTGGCTAAGACAACTGCTCCACTCTTTACGACGAGCAGAGCAGTTTTCCTTAGAACCTAACTATCCCTTTACAGCTCCACCGGTTAGACCCGATGTGATGTATCTCTGCAGGAAGAGGAAGAGGATAACGCTTGGAATAGCTGCTAGTACAGCTCCAGAGGCGAACATCGACCAGTCCTTAGAGTATGGATCGCTAATGAACTGCTGGAGACCAGTGGCCAGTGTCAGCTGGTTTGGATCTGTAAGCAGAATCGAAGCCAAGATGTAGTCGCTTGTTACTCCGATGTAGTTCAGTAGCATCTGAACGGCTAGAACCGGAGCAACCAAGCGGAGAATAATCGTGAAGAAGATTCTCGCGTGTGATGCGCCATCGATTGTTGCTGCCTCGTCAATCTCCTTTGGAACAGTGTTGAAGAATCCATACATCAAGTAGGTTCCAACACCAAGAGCTCCACCGGTGTAAACAAGAATCAAACCAAGCTGTGTGTTTAGACCGATTTGTGGGTATACCTGACCGATGTCACTCATCAAGCTGAAGATAGCAACCAAACCAAGAATGGATGGGAACATCTGCATAAGAATCAAGGCTAAAAGACCTGGTCTTCTTCCCTTGAATCTAAGTCTTGAGAATGCATAAGCAGCCAAGGCGCTAATGAATACGGAAGCAACAGAAGTTACGATTCCGATGTAGACAGTGTTTAGGTACCATCTAGCAAAAGGTCTAGTCTCTTGAGCTAGCAGTTCAACATAGTTTGCAATAGAAATCTCTTGGAAAAGAGCAGTCGTGTTGTTGATGTCGTTGTTTGGGTACAACGAGGTTGAAATGATGTAGAGAATCGGGAAGATAGCGAATACACATACTGCCAGCCCGACTAGGTGTCTCCAACCAGTTGAAACAAACCACTTCGCAATATTGAATGGTTTTCTTCTTCTTGCCATAGTTGCGTTAGCCATTAGACGATCTCCTCGAACTTTTTGGTTCTCTTGAAACTGATTAGAGAAATTGTTGCGACCACGATGAAAATCAAGATTGAGAAGGCGCTTGCCAAACCGTAGTTTTGCCCTGTGCCTGAGAATGCAATCTTGTAAACGAAGGTAATCAGAATATCCGTTCCACCGACGTCATAATCCGTGATACCAGAATCGCTAGGCCCACCTTTTGTCAAAAGGTAAATAATCGTGAAGTTGTTGAAGTTATAAGCAAACGACGCGATTAGCAGTGGTGCGATTGAGATAAGAAGCAATGGTAGCTTGATCAATCTGAAATTCTGCCAACCTGTTGCACCGTCAATCTCTGCTGCTTCATTCAACTCGGATGGGATTGCCTGCAGTGCACCTGTTGTGATGAGGAACATGTATGGGAAACCAAGCCAGAGGTTCACAAGCAGAACGGCAAGACGGGCTGGGTTCTCTTCAAGGAGCCACGGGAAGTTTCCTTCGGAGCCTGGTGTCTGCCCGAGAATAACGGTGTTAATAAATCCGTTCTCTCTGTTCAGCAAACCAACCCATACGTATGCAGACAAGAATCCTGGGAATGCGTAAGGCAGAATCATGATCGCTCTGTAAATCTTCTTACCCTTTAGCTTGTCGCTGTTGAAAGTGAGGGCGATGAACAGGCCGAGGATGAACGTAGTCAACACGGTAAGAATTGCAAAGATAAATGTCCAAGTGATTACCTTGAACAAAGGTTCACGCAGTTGCTCGTCTGTGAAGATAGTTTCGAAGTTAGCAAGACCAACTTCAACTCGCCATCCACCATCAAGTTTTTCGTTCTCTAAAACTCCATTGAGTCTGAAATAACCGTCGGAAGCAGGCTTGAATACGTCCCCCTGCATGTAAGCTCCGTAGTCGTCATCAACCAATGCGGTGAATGTGTCTGCCTTGGCATCATAAACAAGTGTTGCCTCGGATGGCACAGCAATGGTGAAGTCTGAAGACTTGATTCCAACGTTCGAGTTGGTTAGATCTGTGGCGACACGGATAGAAGCAAACTTATTTTTCTCTAGCTGTGATAGAGAATCAATGTTCTGAGTTGTGTAACCTTCAACTGATTCAGCTGCCTTTGCACAATTCTCAACATCCTCGTCGTACTTGTCAGCACACTCTTTGCTAAGGGCGTATGAACCTTCAGCAACTGGAACAGGAAGTTTGCCATCTTCACCGATGAAAACTTCGTTGGTTGAATTGTCAGTCATAATGAAGGCTCTGGCACCGTCATCATTAGCCTTGGCTAACTTGATTGTGTAGTCAGGGCCTTCAACTGTCCTGAAAGCCGCGTTCTGAATGGTTTGAATGGCTAGAGCCTTGTCACCATTGTGAGCACTTCCGTAGTTAGTGAAGGCTGTATAACCGCTAAAAATTAGAACGTAGATCTGGAAAACGATTAGAAACAAAACACCTGGTGCAAGATACTTAGCCGGAAGTCCACCTTTGCGAAGATAGATCCAGTTCACAATCAGCAAAACTGCAATGCTGATTCCTGCATGAAGAAGAAGTTCTTGAGCTAGCAGCACCATGATCATGGTGACTGCAACAGCGTCAGTGACACCAAGGGCACCGAGCTTCCAAAGGGTTCCGGAAAGGCTAGGCCCCTCCCCTTTTCTACTCAGATTTCTCAATAGAGCCATTGTTTTGCCTTTCGGTGCCTGAAACTAAATGAAATGCTAGACGCCAAACAGTGGGCACCTTTTGAGATGCCCACTGCTGGTCTAGTTTGCTACTTAACTTTGTCGATTGCTGCTTGCAAAGCCTTCACCATGGCAGCCCAAGCTGCATCAGGCTTCTTTTCTTTGCCTTGGATGATTCTTGTCTGTGCCTTACCCCAGATGGTCCAAGCTGCAGCCATTGCTGGTGAGTTTGGCATCGGTACTGTGTTAGCAGCGTTTGCGAATCCCTTGATAACTGGGTTCACCTTTGCACGGTCAAGAGCAGCCTTGTTTGCAGGTGTCTTGTTGAAGTTGTCGTAAAGGCTGAACTGTGTTGCCTCAGAAGACATGAACCTCATTAGGTCTACAGCACCAGGTACGTTAGTGGTGTTGTTAGGACCTGATGCAACCATCAGGTAACCACGGATACCGAGGAACTGCTGAGCCTTTGTTCCGGTAGGACCTGTTGGTAGTGGATCAATAGCGTAGCCTTCGTTGATCTTTAGACCGGTCTTACATCCACCAGCACCTGCTTCAATAGCGTTGATGTTCCATGCACCAGTTACCCAGTACTTGATTGCTCCAGTAGTTACTTTCTTACCCTTGACTGTTGTTGTCTTAGTTGGGTTCAGGAAGTCACATAGAATCTTTGCGTTTGATGGAGGACCAAAGAACTTGGTTCCCTTTTGAGCTAGCCACTTAGCGAACTTAGCGCCGTTGGTTCCGCCCATACCAACTGTGTCAGACCAGTCACCCTTGTTAGGACCAGATGCGATTGTCTTGAAGACGGGAGCGCTGAACATGGTCTGGAACGGGTACAAGTGGTACGGGTCAGAGTTAGTTGCGTCGTAGTTGATTCCTAGTTCGCCATCTTTGATATCGTTTACAGACTTCAGTGGCTTAGGAGCCTTCTTGATGTTACGCAAGATCGCGATGTTCTCGGTCCAACCTGGAACTCCGTAGTACTTTCCGTTGAACTTCATTGCCTGAAGTGCTCCAGGAACGAAGTCGTCCTTGAAGTTTGCTGGAAGGTTGGCATCGATTGGAAGCAGCACGTTAGCAGCTACTAAGTTTCCGATCCAGTCGTGAGCTGCACCTGCAAGAATGTCTGGACCCTGTCCCTTAGGAACGGCAGTCTTTAGAACTTCTCTAACAGTTCCGAAGTCTCTTTCGACAATGGTTACTGTGTAGGCAGCATTATCTGTGTCCCACTTTTGGACTCTTGACTTGATTGTGTCTAGAGTTCCCTTGTCAGCCCAGATGGTCAAGTTAGAGACCGCTGCAGCCGGATTAGCAAGGGTTAGACCGCTGCCAACAACGCTAATTGCAGCAATCAGACCTACTACTTTTCTTGTTCTATTTTTCATTTCCCATTCTCTCTTTGATTGAATTTATGGATTCTATTTGATTCTTTTATTTCCAGATGATCAGTGTGCTGTTGGCAGCAACTGACGCGACCTTAGCCTTCTTCAATGTACTCAAAGTAGCTACACCTGCCTTGTCTCCAGAGACTACTACTTTCCAGTCCCCTACAGAAGGAAGATTTACTTTCTGAGTTGTTGAATTCGGGTTTGAAATAACAACGATGGTTGCCCACTTGTCCTTCACAGCCTTACCGTTCAATGAGAAGGCAAGAACGTTGTTAGGAGCGTTTAGGAACTTCAAGTTAGCTTGAATGCTAGCTGGAGTGTTCAATCTAAATGCAGGGTGAGCCTTACGCATTGCGATCAGTCCCTTGTTGTAATCAACAGTTACTTTCTGCGTAATGCGTTCAGTCCACTTCAAGCTGTTCACAGCGTCTGAAGATCTGTAGCTGTTGTGATCACCATTCTTGGTTCTCAAGAACTCCTGACCAGCTTGAATGAACGCGGTACCTTGAGAAGCAAACAAGAGTGAAGAGATCTGTCTTGATTGCTTCGCAACTGCCGGTCTTGACTGCTGGTTGTTTACTGCCCAAAGCTTGTCGAACAAAGTCATGTTGTCGTGAGCTTCAGCGTAGTTAACTGACTGGCCAGCATCTAGCGTCTGCCATGGAACAGTGAGTACGTTTGAAGGTGTGTGTCCGATGATTCCGGCCTTCAAAGCGGTTAGTGTGCCACCTGGGTTTCCGTTGACGTAACCACCATCTGAAAGACCGTCAGGGCTACCCTTCACAGCATTTCTGATTCCATCGTTGAAGCCACCGATGCCAGGCATGTTGACAAGCTGAGTCTGGTTTCCCTGAGGCTGACCACTGTCTCCACCCATGCTCCAGGCTTCACCGATGATGGTTGCCTTAGGTTCGATTGCTCGAACAGCATTCGCTACCTGGTTCATGGTTGTTACATCCCAAAGACCCATCTGGTCAATTCTGAAACCGTCAAGCTTGTATTCCTTGGTCCAGTACTTCATTGAGTCAACAATGAACTTACGTACCATTGGACGCTCAGTAGCAGTGTCGTTTCCACAACCTGATCGGTTTGTTAGGTTGCCGCTTGCATCTTTTCTGAACCAGTATCCAGGAACGATCAAGTTCTGGCTGAATTCAGTAGCGCTGGCAACGTGTCCATAAACAACGTCCATGGTGACTCTCAAGCCAGCCTTGTGCATAGCCTGAACAGCAGTCTTTAGCTCAGTGATTCGAGCAACCGGGTTTGTTGGGTCGCTTGAGTACTGACCTTCAGGAACGTTGAAGTGCTCTGGGTCATAACCCCAGTTGAATGTCGGGTTAAGTTCATCGCCACCAGACGCGTAGTCATACATTGGAAGCAACTGAACGTGAGTGACGCCAAGTTCCTTCATGTAGCTAAGACCGGTTGATCCTGAAACCTTACCAACCTTGACGCTTGTACCGAGCTGAGCTAGGCCTTTGAACTTTCCTCTGTCAGCAGCCTTTACGCCGCTTGAAGGTTCAATTGAGGCATCTCTAACGTGCAGCTCATACATGATTGAATCAGCTGCCTTACCTGAGAAGGCAGGCTTAGCCTGAGCTACGAATCCAGCAGGGTTGGTCTTTGCTAGATCAACAACAACACCGCGAACACCGTTAGCAGTAACTGAACGGGCGTATGGGTCAACTGCTTCTTCGGTGTTTCCACCAACGGTGACTCGATACATGTAAACCTGTAGATGTCTGTCACCACTGAGTGAGGCCGTCCAAGTTCCCTTGACGCTCTTCACCATCGGAGTCACAGTTGCTGTGTTCTTAGCAGCATCTGCACTTGCATAGGTCAAAAGAGATACTTCGCTTGCAGTCGGAGCCCAAACTCTGAAGTCAGTTTTTGCACTTGTGTAAGTTGCTCCAAGGTCATCCCCGTCGTAGGTGTAAGCGTTAACGAACTCAGTGCTTGTGAAGATAGCTGCCGGGTTAATCAATCTGCTACCGAAAGTTCTAGCCGGGTCAGCATCTTGGTGAACAAGCGTTAGATTCGAGCCCAGAGGAATATCAGTCGCTGTTGTGATCAACCACTGCTTGTTGCTTGAAGTGGTTCCGTTGTTGAGATCTTTGATCTTTTCAACTTTTTCAATTGCAGGAGCATCAACACCTGTAATTGAGAAACCAGCAGCTGCAGTGCCGTTTGGCTTGCTTAGAGTGACCTTAATTGTCTTGAAGGTCTGGATAGATGCTTCCCAGATTTCTGAAGGAAGCGTAAAGCTTGAATTGTTGTAGATGTACGCATCTCCCTGCTGGATCCAAATTTCAGCAGTTTTGTTTGAGTCAAGGTTCACCAAGCGGTCAACATCAACATCTTTAGTCCAACCGCTCTTTAGTCTTGGAATCAAACCAAGCTGAGTAACGTTTGGAGTAATTGGCACCTGAGTGGTTAGCACAGCGAAGCCATTGGCATCAAGCTGTGATCCGCTGAAAGGAGTCACCTGAGACTCAGGTAGACCTGGGTCAGCCCTAAAGGCCCAAAGCCAAAGGCCCCAGTCCCCGTAGCTAGGTGGAACGCTAGTTCTCTTATAGTGAACTGTTAATGTGGCACACTGCGCTGTTGGACAGGCTCCAGCAGCTGAAGCTGAAGTAACTGTGATTGAAACAGGTGCAATCAAGGCGAAGGCCAGAATGGCTGGAAGTAAACGCTTTCGGATTGATTTGGTGAACGTCGACAATTGGTGCCCTTTCTATAGACAAATCAATACTATTTAGCGAAACCAAGGCGGAAACGTAAGACTCGTGGGTCGTTATGTAATCGTTTCCATTTTCAATACTTTTTAACAGAAATCTGGGCCCCGCTTTCACAGGGCCCAGATCCTTTAGCTGTTTGAAACTAGTTAGCTGGTGGGCTAACTGTTACCTTCGCAGCAGGTGTTGGACCTAGAAGTGCAGTTCCAACGCTTGGTGCTGATGCCTGAACGAAGACTTCCCAAGTCTGAGGGTCTTCACCAACTGCAGGAGCAGTTACTGGCATTGAACAGTTTGAAGGTAGTGCCCATGCAGATGCGTCAATCGCAGCAAGAGTTGCCTTGCTTTCGATGTTGCAAGTAAGAGTGGTTCCACCCTTCTTTGCAGTCACAACAATCTTTGTAGGGAACATACCCTTCATTGATGCGTGTGCTGGCGCAACTGGAGTCACAGTCAACTGACCGTTAGCATAGGCTGCTGTTGCACCCCAACGACCAACGAATGTTGGAGCGGTGTAGTGAACGTTTGAGCCACCTAGAGCTAGGTACAGTGAGCCCTGGTTTGCCTTGATACCGTTTGTGAAACCGTCTGAGTTCTTGAAGTCACCAGACTGCTTAGCCCACTCGTTTGCAACGGTTGAGCGACGTAGAACGATACCAACGTTAGATGCGTAGACAGTTGCAGTCTTTACGATCGCGTAAGCACCGTACTTGTCTTCACCAACAAATGGCCAACCTGTTTGGGTTGCACTGACTTTACCTCTGTAAGGGTAGGTCTTGGTTGTTGTGGTTACTGTCTTCTTTACAGTCTTACCCTTTACCTTTGTGGTCACAACCTTGCTTGTGGTCTTTGTGACTGCGTAGTCGTGTAGCTTGCCCGCAGCAACGCTTGTGTTCCAGGTGTAAAGGTTCCAACCCTGAGCCTGAGCATCGCTCAACTTAGCGTTGATGTAAACCTTGTAGTCAGTGGTCTTAGTCAATGGGTATTCACGCTGACCAGTGTGAACGTTCCACCAGCTCTCGCCTGCAGGGAAGATGTTGTCTCCACCTAGTGGCTTGTCTGACGCTGGGATTGCTGGCTTAGCTGGAATAGCAGCCGCGCTTTCGTCAGTGTCAAGAGTTAGTGGGTCGTCTTCAACAGCTGGAACCTCTGGAGAGGCAGCTTGGCCATCCCATGATTCAGTTGTTCTCAAAACGTTGTTTAGAGCGGTTAGGGTAACAGGCAGAGAGAATTCCGCGTATGCACCGTAAGCGTCTTCACCGACGAAGTTTGGAGTCCAGTCCATAGTTACTGCTTCGCCAGAAACAGTCTTAGTTAGTGAACCAAGGGTGTTGTTCTCTGGACCTACAGCATCGTTACCGGTGTTCCAGTACCAAATGTTCCAGTTCTCAGCAACTTCCTTAGGGACGTTCAAGTGGATCTTGAACGTGGTGCTTGGAAGAGCTGCCTGTGCTGGAGCTGCTGCTCCAACTAGGCCCGCTAGACCTAGCGATACTGCTACCGCGGAGCTTACAGCCCGCTTGATTTGACGATTCATTTTTCAATGCCTCCGATTAGTTTTCGTTTCTCCGCCACCAATGGAGCAGATTAAGATAAAAAATAACACCAGAAGTTGATGCGAAACTGTATTTTTGCACCAAAAACGGTCGCATTATGATAACGATTACATACACACACTTATTAGCATTCTGCCTAGTCAAGTCTCAAAAAATAAGCATTGAGCCGAAAAGTCCTTTATCTTCGGGCTTTTCTCAAGCCAATTCGCTCATCGGATCTCTAGTTCAGCTTCAGGCGTGTTGAAGACACTCAGGTCTGGCTCTACAAACTAAAAGGTTTACAGGGTTCTTGAGAACGTTAGGCAATCCCCAAATTAAGCGTCAGGAGTTAGGACTTTTGAGATAATTTCGAGACTAAACCTAATGAAATGGCTACCGCCTGCCCAATAAACAGGGCAAATAGAGCTGTTCCTAGGCCGACTGTGCCGCCTAGAAGCCAGCCAATGACTAACACGGTGAGTTCAATTGCCAATCTCACGCGACCGATTCTCACCCCGGTCTTATAGTGCAGCCCAGTCATAGCTCCATCGCGGGGCCCACGACCCAATCCACAGGTTATGTAGAGGGCCGAACCAAAACCCACCAAGGCAATACCTAGGAGCGAAAAGCCCAGTCCTGGCAGGAATTCTGTCTGTTTTGGGATTACTAGAGTACCTATCTGAAGGAAAGATGCGATTATCACGATGTTTGAGACTGTTCCGAAGCCAACCTTTTCCTTTAGAGGAATCCACATCAACAGAACGAAGACACTGATAATGAAGGTGGTCAAACCGATGCTCAAAGAAGTCTTTATTGAGAGCCCCTGAGCGAATACAGTCCAAGGAGCGTTACCGATAGAGCCTTGAACAAGCAATGCTTCCCCTAGCCCAAATATGGCTAAACCAAACAAGAGTACTGCTACTCGCTTGAGTGAGAGATCCCAGCTACTATTGGCAGTCCAAGAGGTTACGGGGACGGTCTTCTGAGGACGCATGCTCTCAAGGATTGATCTGATACTCACCTTGCAAGGCTATCGCTACTTGGTCCTCTTTAGGTTTCAGGACGATTGCCTTTAGTGTGACGAAGTTCATAAGGTAGCAGAAAACCCCTAGAACCTAGGGCTCTAAGGGTATTGTGGTGGGGAGTGCGGGACTTGAACCCGCGACCGACGGATTATGAGTCCGCTGCTCTAACCGGCTGAGCTAACTCCCCCAACCACCACTAGTTTATTCGTCAGTGCGCTTCAGTTTGTTCTTGGCGTTGTTTACGGTTTTCTTCACGCCTTTTCTTACCTTGCGATCAACCTTCTTGGCTTGCTTCACGACATCTGCTCTAAGTTCGTCCAGACCTTCTTTGATGTCATCGCCAAGTTCGGTGATTTTGCCCAGGGCAACCAGTGCTTGTCTGCGAACTCTTAGTTCAGCTCTTCTAACAGCCTCGCTAAGACGTCCAATTGGGTTGTTGTAGTCCTCTAGGTTGTCATCGCTCTCGCGTCTAGCGTCTTGGTCTCCCCTGTATAGACCCTCAAAGATAGACAGGGTCTTCTTGATATCGTGAGACTGAATCAAGTGAATTGAGTTCTCTGAGAGGCGATTGAGTTCTTCCTGGTCAGCGGTGGCAACCTTCAATAGACACTCTGTGAACTGATCGACATCGTCTGGCTCGAATAGGTAGCCGTTATCACCATCGTGAACCAGGTGAGGAAGCGCCATCGCATTGGCGGCAATAACTGGACGCCCTGAAGCCATAGCTTCCATAGTTGCAATCGACTGTAGCTCTGCAATAGACGGCATGGCGAAGACGGTCGCTCTTTCATAAGCCAGAGGTAGCTCTTCCTCTGTGATGTGTCCTAGGAACTTCACGCGCGGAGCAATCCCTAACTCAACTGCTAGATCGGTCAGATACTTGCGCTGGTTACCATCACCGGCAATTTCAACGTAGACGTCAATTTCCTTGGGCAATTTGGCTACAGCGTTTAGCAAATTATGGATGTGCTTCTCCCAGTCAAGTCTTCCTAGGAACAGAATCCTGAATGGCTTGTTTGTAGTCGGAGTTGTATTGGTGAAGTTAGTAGCATCAATTCCACAAGAAATGGCTAGAACGTTGCTCATCCCCGCAGCCTTCTCCAAAAGTTCTGCCGCTCTTCTGGTTGGGGTCGTGACGTGGTCAAAATTAGCCAGAACCTTTCCCGCATCCTTCCAAAGCTTTGCTTTGAATTGTTCTTCTAGGAACTTAGGTAATGGAAGGTATCTCAAGAGGTTTTCAGGCATGATGTGGTTGGTTGCAACCAAACGAATGTTTCTCTGCATACCGCTTCGCATGCAGATACGTCCCAGAATCAGGTGTGACTGTGAGTGAATCGCGTCCGGCTCAAAGCCATCAAGAATGAGATCAACCTTCTTGCGAAGGGTGAATGGGTTGACGTATCTAAGGGTCTTGTGAAAGGGAACCTTGTAGCTGCGGATGCGGTGAACTGTCATTGGGACTGAATCGATGATCTCAGTTGACGTTCCCCAGGTCTTGTTGAATGAAGGAGCGATGACGTGAACGTCGTTACCGTTGCGAACTAGCCCTCCAGCAAGTCTCTCGGTGAATCTAGCGGCACCATTGATATCTGGCGGGAAAGTGTCTGAAGTTATCAGGACTCTAAGCGGATGTCCTGGGTGTCTAGTTGATTGAGCCAAGGCTGAACCTGTCTTTGAATTTGAGTGCCCTAAGGCGATACATCAAGTTTACCCCAGAGCCCGCTTGGACTCCTTGATTATCTCCGGATGGACCTTAGAGAGCAGGAATACACCAACTACGCTCATCGCGCCGCTTGCCAAGAAGCCCAATACAACAGGCAATGGAGCGTTCATTGCCTCGTTTAGTAGGACTATTCCAATGCTTACTGCAACCAGAGGATCAATAACTGTGAGCCCTGCTACCACTAGATCCGGTGGACCAGAAGCGTATGCGTTTTGAACAAACCATGCTCCTAGGAATCCTGCTGCCAACATACAGAGCAGAGCTAGCAGTGTTAGACCATCGGTGACCAAATCTGCTTCAAAACCAACAATTCGATTGAAGCCGTCTTGCTGAAAGAGTCTCTTTACAACAACTTTTGTCAAAGTAGCCACGAAACCAAACAGAGCTCCAGCTCCGATAATGAATGTGATTGGTTTGAATCTTGATGCTCCCCTAGCAAAGATGTATCCAAAAGTTGTGATGAGCAGAATCGCCATCAAGAGGATAAGTGAAAGTGCGTTGTCATCGATTGGTGGCTCTTTAGCAAAGTTTGCTGCCATCACAACAAAAGCACCTAGACCTGTTGTGCACAAAACAATCGCGAGAATAGACGCTTTGTTGAGTTTAGTTTTAGTGATGCGTGCATTCAGCAAAGAAGTAATTACCAAAGCAATTGCTCCAATTGGTTGAACCAATATAAGCGGAGCTAGAAGAAGAGCTGTGAATTGAAGAGCAAGAGCACCAATAGTTAGAGCAAGTCCTGTTAGCCACTGCGGTCTTCTGAATAGATGAGCTAGCTGACTTAGTTTGAGGTGAGATCTACCTGAAAGAGCAGCTTTCTTTTGATCACCAACCGCGCCATTTTGCAGTTGGGTGCCAACGGCAAGTAGCACTGCTGACAGCAGCGCTAACCCAATCGCTAAGACTCTCAATTGATCCCCAACTCCTCTTGACTATTACCTACCTAGCCTACCCATCACTGGCCCCACTCCTTAGGGTAAATTTGAGAAATGACTATTAGACCTATCTGCATCACTGGCAACCCCGTACTACATACCAGAGCCCAAGAAGTGACTGTTTTTGATGAGGAACTCCGGGAATTAGTTCAAGACATGTATGAAACCATGGACGAAGCTCCTGGCGTGGGTCTAGCCGCACCGCAGATAGGCGTAAACCTTAGAATCTTCGTCTATGACTGGGATGCTGAGGACGGCTCCGCTCAGAGAGGTGTTGTAATCAACCCAACTCTTGAGATCTCTGAAGTCCCTTCTGAGGAACCTGATTGGGAATCTGACTCCGAAGGCTGCCTATCAGTTCCCGGAGAGAGATTCCCGCTAAAGAGATCGGATAAGGCAACTCTTAGAGGTGTAGACCTAGATCAAAACCCAGTACATATTGAAGCTGAAGGATGGTTTGCACGTATCTTCCAACATGAGTTCGACCACCTTGAGGGCATCCTATATGTCGACAGACTAATTGAGGAATACAAAGCCGAAGCCGCCGAGATAATCGAGGAACGTGGCTGGGGTAAAGATGGTCTCTCCTGGCTTCCAGGTCAAGAAAAACTAGAGGGCTAAAGCCCCAAGACGATACATTCTCAAAAGCAGTTGAGATCGAGTGTCCAAGACAAGAAGTCTTTGCACTTTCAAAAGTGTCGCGTTCACTTTTACTTTCGATAACCCTGAGTCAATAGACATTTGAGCGATGTCATTGAGCTGACAGAATGACTTCACAACCTTGGCCTCTTTAGCATCCAAAGTGTCAAGCGCTACAGCAGCACTTTGAAAACCTTCTTGACTGATTGTTAACTCGCCAAGCTGCGGTAGCAATTCTCGAATCGCAAAATCAGCATTCGGATCCGAACAAGCCAATACTTTAGAAATAAGTTTCTCTACTCCGTCACTAACGAACACACAATCAACTGCACCTGACTCGATTGCGGTGACTCTTAGCTGTGTCTCTTCAAACTGTGTGCCAATCAGAATGCGACCAATGGTTTCCTGTTGAACAACCGCTATAGCGTGAAGTGCTTTGATGTAGTCGAATGCAGACTGCGTTCCTAATCTTTGTTCAACGATTGCAACGTCGTAAGTCACTTCTAAGAATTCTTGTGGCAACAGACCGTGGCCGTCAGAATCAAAGACTATCTGACATTTTCCACTAACTTCCAATGCAGCTCTTCGTGCTGATCTAAGAGAATCAGAACCACCAAGCAAAGCGACTCGAAGAGTGACCAAACTAATTACCTTCGGCGTAGTTAATGATGTTAGGGAACGCTGCAGAAACTGTGAAGCCAACTCCTGGAACACGGACGAAGTCCATGGTTCCTTGATACAGGGCAGCGCGCTCCTGCATTGCTGTTAGACCAGCTCCGATAGGTCTCTCGACCAAAGCCTTTCTGTCATCTTGTTCTGTGTAGCCAGTGATGTCTAGATCTAGGTTTCTTTGAGTTTCTTCACCGTTGTCTTTGATAACAACCTGCATAGCCTTCTCTTGCCAGTTGAAATCAATGTCGACTTCAGTACCAACTGGTGTGTGCTTGTAGATGTTATCTAGCGATTCAAAAACAATTCGATAGAGAATCAAATCTGCTCCGACTACTAGCTTGATTGGAACGCCTTGTTCTCTAAATGAGACCTTGTAGCCATACTCTCGGTAAGAAATCAACAAAGCGTTCAGATCTCTTAAACCTGGCAATGCCAAAGCCTTCTCTTTTTGAAGACCAAGCAGATCACTGAGTCTTCTAATTTCTGCGTAAGACTTTTTCAAGCCTTCAAGTAAGTTATCTAGAAGTCTTGGAGCGATGGTTGGATCTGTTTTTGCAGCATAGATTCCTGCTTCAGTGGATGCCAGAGTAGCTCCAACTTGCTCTAGGAGTATGTCGTTTACATCACGCGCAATGCCGAATCTTCTATCCTGCTCAGCTAGCGCTAATTGGTTTGAAGCAACTTGATGTGTTAGCAATGCTTTATCAAAATCAGTTCCAACGTGAGTGATTCTTGTGTAGAGAAGTCTTCCGATGAACCAAGCGTTGGCATTGATAGCTATCAAGGCAACAAATCCAGCAAGTGCCAGAACTGCCTTGGCTTCATCTGAAGGAAGAGCGAGGCCGTAAAAAGTTCCCTCCTCTGGCAAGTTGAATACCAGCCAGAAGTAAGCGATAGATCCAAGGATGATGTTTAGTAAGAATCCAATCCAACGTGCCCGAGTTGAAGCGAATGCGGCAAGAATCAAAAGACATACGGTGATTGAGATCTGGGATACCAGAGTTTCCAGCCCCAAATAGTTTGGCATAAAGATTCCAATGGAGAACAGTGCTATTGAGACGTATGGAAGAGCTCTCGATAATGCAACAGACGCTGCAAGAACTAGTGCTGCAGGGATTGTTTCAATGCCTTGAATGAGGAAATCGATGCCTCCAAAAACGAAGAGACATGCAAGAGCAAGAACGCTCGTTGGGAGCCATAACTGGTCGCGAATCCAAAGAAACATCTGGTCTCCTGAAGGGCTTCATGAAATGGCTCCCCGGCTTGGACTCGAACCAAGAACCTATCGGTTAACAGCCGATTGCTCTGCCAATTGAGCTACCGAGGAATGCTGCCTAAGCAACTTTCATACTTTACCAAAAACTTTGATCTTTTTCTTGCCCTAGAGCAATTAGTAGCCAAGTTCAGGGTCAACTAGGCCTACCCAGTCCCCTAAACCCTTGTAAGCGGCGAGATTCTCTCGAATTCTGATCGAGAAGAGCCTGATTACTTGAGCGTTGGTGTCAGCAGTATGAGGGGTGATAATGACGTTCTTGGCAGTCCAAAGTGGATGCCCATCTGGCAGAGGCTCAGGATCAGTCACATCAACTCCTGCCCCAGCAATAACCTCATCGTTTAGGGCTGTTACTAGGTCTGAGGTGTTTACAACCGCACCTCTTGCAACGTTGATGAGGTAGGCAGAACTCTTCATCTTCTTGAAACGTTCCAAGTTGAATAGATTCCTGGTGCTCTCGGTCAATGAGCATGCCAAGAACACCCAGTCCGCTTCAGGAAGGTGCTCATCTAATTCGCCTAGCTGAACAGTCTTTGTCGCTCCTTCAAGGTGCTCTGGTCGATTACGAACGACTGTGATGTTGCATCTAAACGGAGCTAGCTGCTTCAAGAGTTCTTCAGTGATTCCACCGGCACCCACAATCAGAATGTTGGCATCGTAAAGCGACGCTGCAAACTTTCTGCCCCAACTACGAGCTTCTACTCGTTCACGCACTACTCTGCCCAAAGCAAGAGCCAACATGAGAGCATGCTCGGCAACAGGTTCACGATATGAACCTTTGGCGCAAGCAAATCGAACTGGAAAATGAAGAATGTTCTGAAATGCATCAACTCCAGCGAATGGAAGTTGCACGAACTCTAATTGCTTGTTCACCTCAAGCAATTTCTCTAAACCTTTTGGGTCTGAGTAGTCAGTCCAAATAACTGCACCAACTTCTTCAGTAAGAGGCGAAAGTACTGAGCCGCTATCTAGCACTGCTTGTTCGTAGGCTGGAAAACTCTTTGGAGCAATCGTCACCAAAGACTTGTTGATACTCATCGAAGTTCTCTGATCTGAGCCTCAATAGCCATAAGCTGTCTTTGCATGAGGTTGTGCTCATCAGGTTGAGTCTCAGGATTGATTTGAGCCAGATTTGATCGCATTGCATCTCTTTGCCTAGTCAGCATCTTCCGCTGGGCACTAGCTATAACTCCAACTGCATAACTCTGAATCTCGTCAGGAGTGCTAACCGGAATCTCTTTGCTTCCCAATTGTCTTACTAGACCGTGCAATACCTCAGGTGTGCGAGATCCAATCTGGTTGAACCAGTCAGGTTGGTGAATTGAACTAATCGCTTCAGCCGCAGCTTGGGCAATAACCACATAAGCAGGTGTTCCAAACATGCTCTGACAGATTTGCAAAGCAGCTTCTGGAGACCAAGCTGATGGAACTTGAAGTAAGACAGCGAGGACTTCCTGCTCCAGTCGAGTATTGGCGTCTTGCAAATTCGGCATCGGGAACTCAGTTCCCTCTTCTGGCGGAGGTGGCTCCCCCACATTCATCTCTGGTGGCAAATAAGTAGACTCTCCGCGTCTTGAGTTTGCTACCGCTGCAGCTCTTTGCTTGGTGAGCTCAGCACCAAGCAAGCGGTTAATCTCGTCATTACCAAGTTGAACTTTGCCAGCGAGCGTGCGGACGTATTCCTCTCTAGCGCCTAGGTCTGTAATGCGAGTGAGAACGGTAACTGCTGCAGTAGCGGCCGATAGACGCCCAGGATAAGAACTGAGATCATGTCCAGCGATCTTTTGGTCTAGAGCAAATTCATAAATAGGACGCTTAGCCTCAATCATCGCGACAACTGCGGAATCGCCCTTTTGAATTCTTAGATCACAAGGGTCTAACCCTTCTGGTCCCACCGCAACAAAAGTTGAAGCAATGAACTTGCCTGATGACTCAAAGGCTCTCATGGCAGCTTTTTGACCAGCAGCATCAGGGTCAAATGTGAATACAACTTCGGCTGACTCGCCTCCGGTACCAAAGATTTGGTTTATCTTTCTGATGTGGTCATCACCGAATGCAGTTCCGCATGTGGCAACTGCTGTGGTAATGCCCGCTAGATGACATGCCATTACATCTGTGTAACCCTCAACAACTACTACCTGACGATTCTTAGCGATGTCCTTCTTAGCTAAGTTCAAGCCATAGAGAACCTGAGACTTATGGTAGACCGGGGTCTCTCCTGTGTTGATGTATTTAGCTAATGGATCATCTTCATAGATCTTGCGAGCACCAAAACCAATTACTGCGTTGGTTGCATCCCTAATCGGCCAGACCAATCGTCCTCTGAACTTGTCATAGGTTCGACCTTCTTTGGCAACTAGAAGATCAACTTTCACAAGCTCTTCCTCGGTGAAACCTTCCTTCTTGAGTGCCTCTCCTAAACTGTTCCAACCCTTTGGTGCATAGCCAACCCCAAAGTGTTCTGCTGCCTGCTTGTCAAAACCCCTCTGACTCAGAAAATCTCTAGCAGTTTGAGCTTCCGGACTCTCAAGTGATGAGGAAAAGAACTTGGCTGCTGCCTCATTGGCAGCAAGAAGACGAGCTCGGTTCACACCTTCATCGCGGTTGCTGCCAGCTTCGTAAGTAATCTCGTAAGAAATCTTTGATGCACACTTCTCAACGGCTTCATAGAAAGTGATGTTTTCAATCTTTTGCAAGAACTTATAAACATCGCCACCTTCGCTACAACCGAAGCAGTGGTAGAAACCTAGATCCGGTCTTACGTTGAAGGAAGGAGACTTCTCATCGTGAAATGGGCACAGGCCCTTAAGAGAGCCAACACTGGCTCCCTTGAGTTGAACGTATTCACCAACAATGTCAGCAATGTTGACTCGCTGCTTGATTGCCTCGATGTCTCTAGTTGGAATACGGCCAGCCATTACTTGCCACTTCCCTTTAGAACCAAAGCTTCATGCATCTTTGAAGCAGCTGCATCAGTGAGAACCGCAATCTGATCAACAATCACACGGTGTTTGTCTGTGTCACTCTTAGCTTTGCTCCAGGCTTCTTTCGAATAACCGTCAAGGTACTCACCGTTTGAAGCAAGCAACACGTCGGCTAACTCTTTGAGCAAAGTTCTCTGATCCTCGTAGTAGCCAACTCTTTCATCAAGTGACATCAAGAAGTAGGAAGCTAATCCCTTGAAGATTGCTATCTCTGCTTGGACTTCGATTGGAACAACAACATCTCCTGCGTATCTAGCAAACAGTGAATCTGCATTCGCTTGGAACGTTGCTTCAGTAGTTCTAGAAACAAAGGAACCGATTACTGAAGAAGTGAGATTCTTTAGTTGACCGGCCTCACGAGGTGTTCCGCTATAGCTTTGCAACCAGTATTGATTTGCCTGGAGTCTATCTAGAGCTGCAGCTAAATTATCGGTTGAAATGTTGCCACCATTCCAGCGTTCAATTTCTTTAACAATCGCAGCCTCTTGAGAAGAACCTTTGAGTTCTTCGAGCTTTATGAAACCTTCAACAACAGCATCTTCGAAGTCGTGAACTGAATAAGCCACGTCATCACTGAAGTCCATGATTTGAGCTTCAAAACACTTAACTCGATCCTTAGCTCCGATTCTTAGCCACTCAAAGACCGGAACGTCATCTTCATAAACACCAAATTTGATAGATCTATCTGCTCCAGAATCTTGAACAGCAAATTCTCTAGTCCACGGATACTTGCAACTTGCGTCGAGGCTTGCTCTTGTTAGGTTCAAACCGAAGGCAACGCCTTCTTTGCTATAGACCTTTTGCTCGATTCGAGTGAGCAATCTAAGTGTTTGAGCGTTACCCTCAAATCCACCGAAATCCTTAGCCCATTCATTCAGCCCCTTTTCGCCATTGTGACCAAAAGGTGGGTGTCCTAAGTCGTGAGCCAAGCATGCTGTGTCAACAATGTCTGGGTCAATCCCAAACTCCACGGCCATCTCTCGGCCAACCTGAGCTACCTCTAATGAGTGAGTGAGTCTTGTTCTTGCAAAGTCATTGGTTCCTGGTTGAAGAACTTGAGTCTTTGCACCCAGTCTTCTAAGTGCGGATGAATGAGTAACTCTTGCTCTGTCTCTAGCGAACTCGGTTCTAGCGCTGCGACCAGAGCCATCTTCGACAAGGAATCTTTCCTTATCGAAATCTGTGTACTTCTCTGTGCTCATCCGCCTGATACTCCAAGTTCTGCCTCTAGCAGTACCTTACGCTGGTCTCCGACTAGTTCGCGTGAATCTAGCCAATTCTCTGGCAGAGCGCATGTCTTAGCTCCGCCAAGACGGCCTCTAGGGCCTTCTGCTAGTTCACCTGGGTAAGGAGCTGCCCAATCGATAGTTCCTAGAATGTCATCCATTTGTTGAAGTGATTCCACCTGAGCCAAAGCGGCTCTGAACTCACCGCCAACCGGATAGCCCTTGAAATACCAGGCAACATGCTTTCTAATGTCCCTGCAGGCACGCTCTTCTGACTCGAAGAACTCAACTAGCAGAATGGCATGCTTCTTGAAGGCTTCAGCAACCTGACCAAGAGTCGGTTGAACTGGGTCGACAGCAGCGTTGGAGTTTGGGTTTCTTGCATACTCTTCAAACGCCTGCTGAAGATCCGCAAAAAGCCAGGGCCTTCCTAGACATCCTCTTCCGACCACAACGCCATTGCAGCCTGTCTCACGCATCATTCGAATAGCGTCACCTGCTGACCAGATGTCGCCATTACCTAGCACCTGAACATCTCTTAGTTCATCTTTGAGTTCGTAAATGGCATTCCAGTCTGCTGTTCCGGAATAATACTCAGATGCCGTTCTTGCGTGCAATGCAACTGCTGCAACACCAGCATCCCTGGCTGCTTTACCAGCATCAAGGAAGGTTAGATGCTCGGCATCAATACCTTTACGCATCTTTACTGTCACAGGAATGTCTCCGGCTGCCTTCACAGCACTGTTCACAATCGCTGCAAAGAGATCTTGCTTATAAGGAAGAGCTGCACCGCCGCCCTTACGAGTCACCTTAGGAACAGGGCATCCGAAGTTCAGGTCAATGTGATCTGCTCTATTTTCAGAAACCAGCATTGTGATTGCTTCTGAAATAGTTTTAGGGTCAACACCGTATAACTGAACCGATCGAATGTCTTCACTCTCATGATGACCGATGAGTCTCATCGACTCTTCGGTTCTCTCAACTAAAGCACGTGATGTGACCATCTCAGAAACATAGAGACCACCCCCATATTCACGACAGAGCCTTCTGAATGCGGTGTTGGTAATTCCTGCCATTGGAGCCAATACAACAGGCGTAGCGATAGTGATATCGCCGTATTGAAGTGCTTGACCTGTTGTGTTCACGTTTTGAATTAGATGAGTTTCTCAGCCAAATAACCGCGAAGCTTATCTAGCGATACTCGTTCTTGAGCCATTGTGTCTCTTTCACGAACAGTAACCGCTTGATCCTCAAGTGAATCAAAGTCCACAGTCACACAGAATGGAGTTCCAATTTCGTCCTGACGACGATATCTTCTACCAATAGCACCTGAATCATCAAAGTCAATGTTCCAGTAGCCACGAAGCTCTTGAGCCAAGTTCTTAGCTACTGGTGAGAGATCTTCATTTCTGGATAGCGGTAGAACTGCTACCTTCACAGGGGCTAGTCGATAGTCCAAACGAAGAACCGTTCTAACATCAACGCCGCCCTTAGTGTTAGGAGCTTCATCTTCTGCATAAGCATCAACTAGGAAAGCCATAAGTGATCTTGTTAGACCTGCCGCTGGTTCAATAACGTATGGCGTCCATCGTTCACCAAGTCCCTGATCGAAGTATGAGAGATCAATACCTGACTCACGTGAGTGAGTAGTTAGGTCGAAGTCACCACGGTTAGCAATACCTTCTAGTTCACCGTATTCAGATCCTTGGAAACCAAACTTGTATTCAATGTCAACAGTTCTCTTTGAATAGTGAGAGAGCTTCTCCTTCGGGTGTTCGAACAAGCGAAGGTTATCTCTGTTGATTCCTAGATCTACATACCAGTTCATTCTCTGCTCGATCCAGTAGTCATGCCACTGTTCATCAGTTCCTGGCTCAACGAAGAATTCCATTTCCATCTGCTCGAACTCACGAGTTCTGAAGATGAAGTTTCCAGGAGTGATTTCGTTACGGAATGACTTACCGATCTGACCAATACCAAACGGAGGCTTCATTCTTGCCGCACCTAAAACGTTGGCAAAGTTCACAAAGATTCCTTGAGCTGTTTCAGGCCTTAGATAGTGAAGACCAGACTCGTCTTCAACTGGACCCAGGTAGGTCTTTAGCAGACCGTTGAAAAGCTTAGGTTCAGTCCAAACATCCTTAGTTCCACAGTTAGGGCAAGGAATTTCAGACATTGAAGAAGGAGCTCGGCCCTTCTTCTCTTCGAAAGCTTCTTCAAGATGATCGGCTCTGAATCTCTTGTGACAGGATGTGCACTCGATTAGAGGATCTGTGAACTCTTTGACGTGACCAGAAGCTTCCCAGACTTTGCGAGGAAGGATTACTGAGCTATCCAGACCGACAATGTCTTCACGAGAGTTGACGATTGCACGCCACCACTGTCGTTTGATGTTTTCTTTGAGTTCTACTCCAAGTGGTCCGTAATCCCACGCTGAGCGTGTACCACCGTAGATTTCACCTGCTGGGAAGACGAAACCACGTCTTTTAGCTAGTGAGATAACTGAATCGAGGCGAGTTGGGGCTGCCATTATTGCTCCCTTGGTATGGCACCGTTGGCTGCGGTGCTTGAGGGTTCAAGTTTACTTGCCCTTTTGCTTCTTCGGCTTATCTACTGCCCCACCAAATCTTCTATTCCTCTTGGAATACAGCTGAATAGCCTCCCAAAGGTCTTTCCTAGAGAAATCAGGCCATAGGACATCAAGGAAGACAAACTCAGCATAGGCAGACTGCCATAGCAAGAAGTTGCTGATTCTGGTCTCACCGCTTGATCTAATAAACAGGTCAACATCCGGCAAATCCTTGGTTAGCAGGTACTTCTGCATCTTCTTCTCAGTAAGAGCTCCATTGAGCTTGCCTGACTTAGAGTCCTCAACAATCTGATTGATTGCATCCACAATCTCGATACGGCTGCCGTAGTTCACACACATAGTGAAAGTCAGACCCTTATTCTTTGCAGTCTGCTTCTCAGCGATTAGAAGTTCATCAATGACCGTTGGCCAAAGCTTAGGTCTTCTACCAGCCCATTTGATCCTTACGTTCCAACCGTCAAGTTCATCTCGTCTTCGACGCAGTACCTCGCGGTTGTAGTTCATCAGGAACTTCACTTCATCAGGAGATCTTTTCCAGTTCTCTGTTGAAAAAGCAAAAACAGTTAGATACTTGACGCCTGCCTGGATAGCACCTTCGATGACGTCCATCAAGGCAGCTTCTCCGGCACGATGTCCTTCGACTCTAGTTAGTCCCCTAGCGTTAGCCCAGCGACCATTGCCATCCATCACGATTGCTACGTGCTGAGGCACAGCTCCTTCGAATTTAGGTAACTTCATGTTCTCTCCAAGTGATTAAACGACTTCAAACCACGATCGATATGCCATTGACTATACGCACTAACGATAGCCGAAGCAGAAACTTTAGTCTTCTCATCGGATTGCTCAACTACGTCCCACTCACCAGCAAGTAGTGCTCCTAAGTGTTGAGAAACTTCATAGCTAATTAGAGCTGCTGTTGGTGGCATACACGCAGCACATACAACTCCCCCTGTTTGAATAACGAAACCCGTGTGAGGACCCTCAGCATTGCAACCTGTGCAGTTAGCGAAGTTAGCAGCCCAGCCAGCAACAGCTAATGCTCTCAGAAGATAACTATCTAGAATCTGCGCTGGGGCATGTTCTTTATTAGCAAGAGAACGAAGAGCACCGATAAGTAATAGATACTGCTGGGTAGCTCTTTCTTCTCCTGTTAATCTCATAGCGGTCTCCGCCATGACGTTGGCAACAGTGAAGGCGGAGTAATCATCAGAGATCATGCTTCCGTAAGCACCAATAGTTTCAGCTTGAGTGACAGTGTCTAGATTCTTACCTTCGTAGAACTGAATGTCAGCAACCATGAATGGTTCGAGGCGAGCGCCGATTTTAGAAGCTGTTCTTCTAACGCCTTTAGCAACTGCTCTTACCTGGCCGTGATACCTAGTTAGTAGTGTGACAATGCGATCTGCTTCACCCAATTTGAGGGTGCGTAGCACGATTGCTTCATCTCTATAGGTAGGCACTATCCAAGTATTACCGCAGAGCTCGGTTAACCGCTGAAATGACAGCCTTGAGTGAGGCGTTTGAGATGTCTCCATCAATGCCAACACCCCAGAGAGTCTGATCTTGAACCTTCAGTTCGATGTAAGCAGCAGCTTGAGCATCACTAGAGGCACCTAGAGTGTGCTCGGTGTAATCAAGCAACTGGGCCTGAATGCCACGTTTTTCAAGGACTGACAGGAAGGCTGAAATAGGCCCGTTACCAGTTCCTGAAAGTTCAATCTCTTCAACACCATCACGCAACACCGCTACAAGGTTGACTACACCATCCATGTCACTGGTGGTTGAAAGCTTCTTTAGTTCGAACCTTCCCCACTTCTCAGTAGCCACTGTTGCAGGTAGATACTCATCCTGGAAGATGGCCCAGAGTGCAGCTGAAGTAACTTCTCCACCTTCAGAGTCAGTCTTGTTCTGAACTACTCTGGAGAACTCGATCTGAAGTCGTCTAGGAAGGTCTAGGTTGTGATCACTCTTTAGAAGGTATGCAACACCACCCTTACCTGATTGAGAGTTAACACGAATAACTGCTTCGTAGTTTCTACCAACATCTTTAGGGTCAATAGGAAGATAAGGAACAGCCCACTCAAGTGATTCTTGGTCTACTCCTTGAGAAGCAGCATCAGCTGCCATTCTCTCGAAGCCCTTCTTGATTGCATCTTGGTGTGAACCGGAGAAGGCAGTGTAGACGAGGTCTCCACCGTAAGGGGCTCGCTCAGGAACTCTAAGTTGATTACAGTACTCAACTGTTCTCTTGATTTCATCAAGGTTAGAGAAGTCGATGTGTGGATCAATGCCTTGGCTGAATAGGTTTAGACCCAAAGTAATTAGATCTACGTTTCCAGTTCTCTCACCATTACCGAATAGACAACCTTCGATGCGATCTGCACCGGCCATGTAACCAAGTTCTGCAGCAGCTACTGCAGTTCCTCGGTCATTGTGTGGGTGCAAGCTGATTAGAACTGAATCTCTTCTGTCTATGTTTCTAGACATCCACTCAATTGAATCTGCATAGACGTTTGGGGTTGCCATCTCAACAGTTGCAGGCAAGTTGATGATCATCTTGTGATCAGGAGTTGGCTCAAAGGCAGCAATAACGGCGTTGCAAACTTCAAGAGCGAACTCAAGTTCAGTTCCGGTGTATGACTCTGGAGAGTATTCATAGTGAACTACTGTGCCAGGAACTGTTGCTTCCATTTCTTTACACTTACGAGCACCTGCAAGTGCGATGTCAATTACACCCTGCTTGTCAGCGTTGAAAACAACTCTCCTCTGCAAGACAGATGTTGAGTTGTACAAGTGAACAATTGCTCGGTGTACTCCCTTGATCGACTCATAGGTTCTTTCGATCAAGTGATCTCTTGCTTGGGTTAGAACCTGAATGGTCACATCCTCAGGAATGTGTCCTCCTTCAATAAGTTCTCTAACAAAATCAAAATCTGTTTGGCTGGCAGAAGGGAAACCAACTTCAATCTCCTTGTAGCCCATTTCAACTAGCAGCTTGAACATCTTCATCTTGCGTTCAGGGCTCATAGGGTCAATAAGAGCTTGGTTGCCGTCTCTCAAGTCCACAGCACACCAAAGAGGTGCTTCAGTTATGCGTTTGGTAGGCCAGGTTCGGTCTTCCAGTTCAACGGCTATCTGCTCGTGGAACGGACGATACTTATGTATCGGCATTGGTGATGGTTTTTGATTGTTCTTCATGGTCTCTCCTAGAAACCCAAGGTCTTTTGCCGTCTTTGGCAATCAACAGATTGATAGTTGGGGGTTCCGGTCATGCTTGTAACTCCGCGACGGGGAGGGCCGGAATTAGGCCTCGCCGCGGTAACTAAGCAGGAGAATCGCGAACATGGGTTTTAGGCTAACACAGCCTTACATGCCTAGGCGACCCAATTGTTTTGGATCTCTTTGCCAATCAGGTGCCACTTTGACGTGAATCTTGAGCATTACCTTGGTTCCAACGAGTTTTTCGATCTCAGCTCTGGCTTCCATACCGATTTGCTTGAGCCTAGAGCCGCCCTTACCAATGATGATGGCTTTCTGGCTGTCTCTTTCAACCCATAGATTGGCGTGGATGTCAAAGATGTTGGAATCCTTACGAGGACCCATTTCATCGATAGTTACAGCCAGTGAATGAGGAAGCTCTTCCCTAGAACCTTCAAGGGATGCCTCTCTGATGAGTTCACAAACTCGGTCTTCAAGTGATTCTTCTGTGGCCATGTCGGTTGGATACAGAGCATTGGATTTAGGCAACAAAGATCCCAGTACTTGCTTCAATTCATCAAGTTGCTCTCCCGAAACTGCACTAACAGGAATAACTGCATCCCAGTTACGAAGCTGGCTAATAGCCACCAACTGCTGAGCTAAAGCATCTCGGCTAACTGTTTCACTCTTTGTTACAAGTGCCACGAACTTTGCACGGCGATACTCGCCTACCTGCTCATTGATGAAGTTATCCCCTGGACCGATCTTCTCGTTAGCAGGAACACAGAATCCGATTACGTCAACTTGACCGAGTGTGTTTTCAACTAGGTTGTTGAGTCTTTGACCGAGCAAGGTTCTTGGTCTGTGAAGTCCTGGAGTATCAACAAGGATGATCTGAGCATCAGGAGTATTCACAATGCCTCTGATGGCACGTCTGGTGGTTTGTGGCTTAGAGGAAGTGATTGCGATCTTCTCACCAACAAGAGCGTTAGTAAGGGTTGATTTACCTACGTTAGGTCTTCCTACGAAGGAAACGAAACCGGATCTAAATTCACTCATTCGTTCTCTTCTTCTAATGCTGCTCTTGATGAAATCAATTCTTCAGTCATTCGCACCTGAGCTGTAATAACTCTCTTACGACGACCTTCAATGCGTTCAACTCTAATCTCTAAACCAGAGAACTCGATCTTGTCTGCTCGACCAGGAAGGCGACCAAGCTGTTTAGCAAGTAATCCACCCACACTGTCAACATCTTCATCTTCAAGTTCAAGATCGAAGTGTTCGCCGAGTTCGAATAGTGGAAGCTTCGCGCTGACTCTTACCCAACCGTCTTCAAGCTCTTCAATGTCTGGTAGATCGTTATCAAACTCATCGCTAATGTTTCCAACAATTTCCTCAATAACGTCTTCCATAGTTGCAAGTCCTGCTACACCGCCATACTCATCAACGATTAGTGCGATATGTGTGGAAGATCTCTGCATGTCTTGAAGCAAATCATCAACAGGCTTGCTCTCTGGAACGAAGATAGCTTTACGAGCTAGATCAACAGCAGTAACACTTGCTGCCTTAGTTGGGTTCTCATGAATAAGTCTTGCTACATCCTTGATGTAGAGGACACCCTTAATGTCATCAAGATTCTTACCAATCACTGGTAGACGAGAGAATCCGTGTCTAAAGAAAACCGTCATTGACTCATCAAGAGTCTGATCTTCTTTGACTGTGGCCATGTCAATTCTCGGCACCATGATTTCGCGAGAGATCGTCTCTGAAAGCTCTTCAACGGATTCAATAAGTTCAGCTTCAAACTCTTCGGTTTCTTCGGTTGGAAGGCTTAGCGGGGTGAAGAGAATGTTGATGGACTTGATCACTGGAGCAAGAAACTTTAGAACCCTGAGACCAAAGGAGCTCTTTCCAATACCCCTACCCACCAACTGGAGCGTGAAAACCAGGCCAATAACAATAAGAACTGAGAGTATGGCGACAATCCACCAAGCGAATCTCCCTGGAGTGAATGACTGGCTTACGACAATTCCGAATAGACCAACGAATACCAGTCGAGTAAAAGCTATGCCATCAGTTGAACGGCTATCCTCATCGTTTAGCCTGATTGCAGTTTCAGCGATAGCAAGCAAATACGCACAAACAGCCAGAACCAAAGCAATTGAAATGGCTAGAAACAACATCTAGGCACCAACACTTTCGAGATATTCAGAAACGATCTCAGATTGAAGTGCGAACATTTCAATCTCATCCTGCTTCTCCGCGTGGTCGTAACCCAAGAGATGAAGAATTGAGTGGGCAATAAGGATTAGTGTCTCTTGAAGCTCAGAATGCTTGGCAACTACAGCCTGGCGAGCAGCAACCTGCGGGCAGAGAACAATCATTCCAAGGTGACCAGCTGGTGTCTTCTCGCTTGGTTTACCTGGTCTCAAGCTATCAATTGGCTGAGAGAGAACGTCTGTAGAGCCACTCTCCTGCATCCAATCAAGGTGGTAAGCCTCCATTACAACTTCATTCACAAGAAGTATTTCGATGTCAGCTGCAGCATCGATGTGCATCTTTCCTAATGCAAATTCAGCAAGAGCAAGAATGTGCTCTAGCGGAGCATCAACTCCAGATTCGTTTTCAATTTCAATGCTCATCGGTTCTTACCTGGCAATCCCTTTGACTTGGACTGCTTCTCTTCGAACTTCGAGTATGCGTCAACAATCTTTCCTACTAGTGAGTGTCTAACGACATCCGTTGAGTCAAGAACGCAGAAGGCCATGTCTTCAACATCGCTGAGGATGTTCTTAGCAACCTTCAAACCTGAAGTTCCACCTGGGAGGTCAATCTGAGTAACATCTCCTGTGACGATCATCTTGGAGTTGAAACCGAGACGTGTGAGGAACATCTTCATTTGCTCAGGTGTCGTGTTCTGAGCTTCATCCAAGATGATGAATGAGTCATTAAGGGTGCGACCACGCATGTATGCAAGTGGAGCAACCTCAATAGTTCCAGTCGCCATCAACTTAGGTACCGTTTCAGGATCCATCATGTCGTGAAGAGCATCGAATAGAGGTCTTAGATAAGGGTCAATCTTGTCGCTCAAGGTTCCAGGCAAGAATCCAAGACGCTCCCCCGCTTCAACAGCAGGTCTAGTCAGAATGATGCGACTAACTTCTTTGCGGTGAAGAGCCTGAACTGCTTTAGCCATCGCTAGGTACGTCTTACCTGTACCAGCAGGACCGATACCGAAAACAATTGTGTTCTGGTCGATAGCGTCAACGTAGTTCTTTTGATTAACGGTTTTAGGTCTGATGTTTTTTC
>JBJOQP010000002.1:0-38560 GCA_046049845.1 Actinomycetota bacterium | reverse complement strand
GGCTCTGTGCAGGAATCATCAAGATACCCAGGATAAGAATCACGAGAATTGGGTTAATCTGGCCTGCGTTGCCATTCCACTGACCAGGAATCACAAAGTAGATGAGCACAAAGATGGTTAGCATTGACGCCCCTAGAATCTGAGTGATCACGAAGAAAGTGGTCGCCATTGTGGAATTTGAAGTCTTTGACTTTATAGCCTTGAGGATCTCAACAGTCTTTATGCTGCTCCAGATGTAGACATATAGTCCGAACCAAGCGGTCAAAATAATTGAAAAGATAAACAGCCCGTTCAAAAATGCATAAGGAACAAACCAACCAATACAGATGCTGGCTATAAACCCTCCAACAACAATTAGGACTCTTTTCAAGTAGGACTTTACAAATACTGGAGCTTGCTTGAAGACTTGATTCTCAATTTGTGGAAGAGGTTCATTGAACTTTGATTCTCTCCAGGCCAAAAGGATTATTGGGAATGCATAGGCCACGAAAGTTAGCAAACCAATGACCTGGAAATAGAAGACAAAGCTGCCACCATCGGTTAAGCCATCGAAGTATTTAGCTAGCCCATCCTCGATATCTTGAAGTGGGTGTTTAGGACCTGGCCACTCCCAAGTTCTGGGACGTGTGACATACAAAATGAATAAGGTGGCGAATCCAATAACAGTCAAAGCTAGGCCAACTCGTCTAATTACGAGATATCCGGTTTTGAATGCCCAGTCACGGTTAACTATTTCAAGCTCGTCAAGGTACTCGTCAGGCAAAGAGGTAATTCTGCGCATTGATGATCTGAGCAAAAGAAGACAAGTAAGAAGGATTAGGGGAGAGAAGGTGCCAAATCCAGTTAGAACGTTTGCAAGCTCATAAATAAAGTTTTCTGTCGCGTCCAGCTTGTCCAAATAGAGAACGCCATCAGCGGCTCGAAGAGGGTTTTGTAGCATGTCGCTAATGGACACAGGTAGGAGCAAAGTAATCAGGTAGTAGTAACTAAACACAACCGATACAACGGAAAGCGTTCTTCTATAACCCTTTGAGATCCAGAAACCACTTGGTGGTGAGCTCAACAGCCGCTCAATCCTGGCATTTCGCCTGTTAGACATTACTGAACTTTGAGCCTTCATTAGATACTCACTTTCAATTTGAATAGTTGTTCAACTTTGCAATCTAGGGCTGCGGCTAGGCGCAGGGTAAGGGCGAGGGTAGGTGCATACTCCCCGCGTTCGATGTAGCTCATCGTCTGATAGTGAACCCCCACTAAATCAGCTAATTCTTGCCTGGATATGTCTCTCTTCGATCGCCATTGTTCGACGAAGTTATCCAGCTGGTCTTTATCTTGTTTAGGCTGTCTTCCCATAGTTAGAGTATAAATGCTCTAGAGCATAAATGCGTAATTATCGATAGCTAAAGGGCATTTACCAATGCGTGCTAATTCTGCCTTAGCGGTGGTTGATTGACTCCCCTTCTAGACTTGAGACATGACTGAAAAGGACTTACTTGAACTATGGCTCAAGGCTAGAAACCAACTGGTTTTTTCCCAACTAGCCCCAACCTTCCTACTTATAACTACAGTTGGACTGATCGGGACAATTCGTGAACTTGGTCACTATGCATCTGTAGCAACAGCTGGAATCCTGCTAGCTTCAGGCATTCTCGGAGCTTTGGTCCAGTATTCAGCCTCAGTAGAGGCCCAAGCGATAGCCAAGGATCTAAAGCAACTACCAGCTAAGAGCTATGTAGCTGCCAAGGTAACTGCTCTTGGACCATGGCTGAATGTATCTAAGTTCGTGACTCCAGCGGTCTTTACAGGTATCTTCGCCTTCCTACTACTTGCTCTATTCAGCGTTTAGCTCAGGGGCTGGGTTAGGCAAGAAAGCTCTAATCTCGGGAATTATTTGTCGTCTGTTGGACTTATTCTTTTGAGAGACACACAAATACGAGTAACAGGAGACACATGGACACCTTGACGCTGATTGCGGTAATCAACCTAGTGGGGCTACTGGGGCTAGCAGTCTTAGTTTTGACTCGTAAATCATCAGCTCCTTCCCTAGATGTCTCTAAAGATCTTCAGGTGCACAGAGATGAACTTCGTTCAGCAATTGCTGCTAACCACGACATTGTCGAAAAGCGTCTAACCTCATTCAGCGAAGCAGCTCAAAGCTCAGCAAAGCTTCAACGCGATGAAGCGGGAAACTCAAGAGTTGAACTACAAAAGTCCCTCAATGAGTCTCTAAGAAACATTGAGACCAAGATTGCTGAACTTACAGATTCAAACGCCAAGAAGCAGCAAGAGATGCAAGTTACCTTGCAAACTGAAATTGAAAAGATGAGCAAGGGTAACGAAGAGAAGCTCGAGAAAATGCGTGAAACCGTAGACGAGAAGCTCCAAGGAACTCTTGAAAAGAGACTCGGTGAATCCTTCAAGCTTGTAAGCGAAAACCTTGAGGCAGTAGCCCGAGGTATTGGTGAGATGAAGAATCTTGCCAACGATGTTGGAAGCCTGCAGAAAGTTCTTACCAATGTGAAGTCTCGAGGTGGCTGGGGTGAGGTTCAGCTAGAGCGTCAGTTAGAAGATGTTCTTGCGCCTAGCCAGTATGAGAAGAACGTGAAGATTAAGCCAGGTTCAAATGACTTGGTGGAGTTCGCTGTAAAACTTCCAGGTCGAGCAGATGGCGAATACGTTTACCTTCCAATCGATAGCAAGTTCCCTCAAGAGGACTATGAGAAGCTTCAGAATGCTCAGGAGTCAGGATCAGCTGAAGAAGTTGCGAATGCAGCAAAGGCAGTTGAGAAAGCTATCAAGACTCAGGCAAAACTCATTTCTGAAAAGTATCTCCACGTTCCAATTAGCACCGACTTTGCCATCATGTACCTACCTACTGAAGGGCTATTCGCTGAGGTGGTCAGACGTCCTGGTCTTACAAGCGAGTTGCAGAACAGCTACCGGGTTCTTGTCACAGGACCAACTACTTTGATGTCACTTCTAAACAGCTTGCAGATGGGCTTCAAGACCCTTGCTATTGAGAAGAGTGCATCTGATGTCTGGAAGGTTCTTAGTGCTGCAAAGACTGAATTCGGTAAGTACTCAGGGGTTATGGATACTCTTGCTCGCCAGCTTGAAACTGCTCAAAAGACCGTTAGCCAAGCCGGGACTAGAACTAGAGCTGTGAATAAGGCCTTGAGCAAGGTTGAAGACCTTGAGTTACCTTCTTCATCGGCAGACATCCTAGGAATCTCCCTGGCATCAGGGCTTGAAGATCTAGAGAATGAATTCGTTGAAGATGCTTCAGATTCTTCAGAGACTAACTAGAGAGTTCTTTTTCTGCCATAGGTAGCTGTGCCAGATCACAATCATTGGATATAGCCCCTGAGCTCCAACTCCAATACGCTCACCCAGTCCAGTAATTGTGGAGTTTGGATCTTGCCAGAGGCTTAGGAACCAGATACAGATAACTCCTATTACTAATGCACCAGTAATAGCTGCACCTGGCCTTAGAAGTGGTGGGGCATCTTTGCCTCTTCGCATAGCGAATAGAGGCCAAACACACAGCAAGAAGAAGCTTGAGATAGCAAATACTCTGTGCATCACTGAATAGCTTTGCTGGTCAGGTGTGGTGAATACAGTCAGCCCGATGGTAGCTATACCAATTAAGAGAATTACAATTCTTCCGGCTGTTGCAAATGCCTTAGCGTAATGCGAAATAACAATGTCACACAGGGCACCAAAGAGGAAGACTATTGAAATGAATAGTTGGACAGGTGAGTCATCAGCAGCAAGATCGCTAATGGTTTTCTTGACCCCGTCGTAGCCTTCCCACATCGAACCTGCAATTGTGTAACCAACGAAGGTAACAATTGGTCCTAGAGTTGCAGCCCAAAGAGCTGGTTTTTCGATTAGTCCGATTCTGCTCATGGCTACTCTCTTCTATCTGATTAGAGACTTGGGTCTGGAATCATTACGTACTTGGTTTCCAAGTACTCGTGGATTCCTTCTACGCCACCTTCGCGACCTAAGCCTGATTGTTGGAGCTGGTTTAGGCGGGCTCACAGCAGCATCACTCTTAGCTAAAGCAGGCCATGAAGTAACAGTCCTGGAAAAGAACTCTTGGGTTGGCGGAAAGTCTCGTCGAATCGAGCTAGCGGGGCAAAGAATTGATACCGGACCATCGTTAGTAACTTTCCCTGGTGTCTTGGAAGAGCTTTTCTCTAGATACAACAAGCTAGGCAAGACAACATCAGCAAATACCGCAGATCTAGATCTTCAAAGACTTCCTGAGGTTGGCAAGTATTTCTTTGGTGAAGAAGTTGTAAACCTTCCAGTTCAAAAAGGACATCCTTGGTATGACGCGTGGACAAGGTTTGTCAAAGAGCACGGTGATCTTGGACCTGAGATTGTCAAACTACTAACTTCAGATCCTTTTGATGCAAAGACTCTTCCAGCAGTTACTGCAATTACCAAGAACTACGGAACTCATCTTTCAACTAGTTCATATCTCAAGCATTTGGATTGGATGCCAGAAGGTCTCAAAGAAGTGATTGCGATTCATACCCTCAATGCAGGCATTTCGCCTGAGCGAACTTTGGCTTTGTATGCAACTATGCCTGCAGTCATGGCTCACGAAGGAATCTTTGTTCCTCAAGGTGGTGTCTATGAAATAGTCCTTGCCTTGGAAAAACTTGCTCTTCAGGCTGGAGCAACAATTCGAACCGGTGTTGAGGTAACCAAGATCAGTAAAGGCTCTGTCCGTATTGGTGATGAAGAAGTTAGCTGTGACTATGTAATTGGTGCTGCAGATGCTCAGGTGATTGATTCACTCTTGGGAAAGAAAGTGAAAAAGCCAAAGCGAGTTTCTTGTTCAGGTGTTGCAGTATTTGCTGTTCTCAAGGAACCACTTCCTCTGGACACTGTCACTCACTCTGTGATCATGCCGAGTAAGCCTAAAGAACTTCATGCTGATCTAGATAGAACTCAAGTTCCTGAGGAAACTATGGCTTTCTTGAACTACTACAAGCCAGACCACATCTATCCAAACTCCAAGGCAACTGCAGCTATCTTGCTAACAGCTCCCGCTAATGGAGAGAGATTTGATATCAATAGTGAATTTGTTCAGCGTGAACTTGCTCGAATAAGTGAAATCATCGGCTTGAAGCAGAACCTAGGTGACTTGATTCTTGAACACAAGATTCTTGATCCAATGTATTTTGCTGAGTTCGGAGCTCAGGGTGGTTCCTTGTATGGGGCAACTAGACCAATCTGGCAGGGTGGACCGTTCCATAAACCTGGATACTCGTCACCCCTAAAGCCTTGGTTCTATAGGGTTGGCGCTTCTGTGCACCCAGGTGGTGGAATCCCAGCCGTAATTGGTGGTGCCATGAACTCAACTGCCCGTTTGCTAAGAGCTATTGGCACTAACTAGCCCGTTCCGTTCCCATATTTAGGTTTGTGGGCCCCTAACTCTTTGTTAGCCTAGAAAAGCGGGGGAAAGAACTAGTATTATTTACCTCGGTAAACAAATTCAACTATTGGAGATTCATGTTCAGCTTGTCAAAGATCAGCCTTGCTAACCGCTCAGTGGTAGCTCTTCTAACATCCATTCTTGCCGTCTTCGGCTTTGTGGCTGTTGGTTCACTAAAGCAAGAGCTTTTCCCTTCTCTTGAGTTTCCTCAGGCAGCGATTGTCACAACTTACCCAGGAGCATCTCCTGAAGTTATGGACACTCAAGTCAGCAGACTTATCGAGTCTTCAGTTGAATCGCTAGAAGGTGTCACCACAACTTCTTCAACTAGCCAAAGCTCTCTTTCAACAGTTCGAGTAACTTTTGATTTTGGAATTACATCAGCCAAGGTGACCGAGTCTTTGAACAGCGCACTTGACTCTGTGAAGGCTAACTTGCCATCCGGAGCAAACGCTCGAGTTCTAAGCGGTGGCTTGGGAACCATCCCCGTTATGGTTCTTAGCGTTGCTTCTAACACAGGAGACAACACAGAGATTGCAAAGCTACTTCCGGACATTGCACCAACACTTTTCAAGAAAGTTCCTGGTGTTAAGGATGTTCAGATCGGTGGTATTCGTGACTACCGCGTAAACATGAAACTAAACACTGCTGTTATGGCAGCAAATGGAATCACAGCTCAGAGCATCTCAAGTGCTCTAAAGACAAATGGCTTTGTACTACCTGCAGGAACACTTGAAGATAACAAGGGTCAGATCACAGTTCAAGTTGGAACACCAGTTGAATCAGTCAAAGAGCTAAAGTCTCTTCCACTAACTTCAAGCATTCCTTCAGCCATGCCAGGTGCTGGCAGAGTTCTAACTATCGGTGATGTTGCTACTGTCACCTATGACCTAGAACCAGTTAGTTCAATCTCCAGAGTTGATGGCAAGCCATCCCTTGCGATTTCAATCACAAAGACTCAAGATGGCAACACAGTTTCTATCTCTAAGGGAATCAAGCCACTTGAAGAAGAACTAGCAACAAAGCTTGGTGGCGATGTGACCATCAAAGAAACTTTCAACCAGGCACCATTTGTTGAGAAGTCAATTGCTGACCTAGTAAAAGAAGGTCTTCTTGGTCTTACCTTTGCGATTTTGATCATCCTGGTCTTCCTAAGATCATGGCGTTCAACACTAGTGACAGCCATCTCAATCCCTACTTCCCTACTGGTTGCATTCATCGGTCTAGCAGGCTTTGGTTATTCACTGAACCTCTTTACCTTGAGCGCATTGACTATTGCAATTGGTCGTGTTGTTGATGACTCAATTGTTGTTATTGAAAACATCAATAGACACTTGGCCTACGGTGAGAAGAAGATCGAAGCGATCTTGAACTCTGTCAAGGAAGTTGCAGGGGCTATTACAGCAGCAACCTTGACTACCGTTGCAGTATTCCTACCTATCGCAGTCGTTGGTGGACTAGTTGGTCAGCTCTTTAGACCATTCGCTCTCACCTTCGCTCTTGCTCTTGTAGCGTCCCTGTTTGTATCTCTAACCATCGTTCCTGTTATCGCCTACTGGTTCCTAAAGACTCCAGTTGTTGAAGCGGGTATGAGTGAAGCTCAGGCCAAGAAATTTGCTGAGAAGGCAAGAGCAGAAGAGGAAGCACACGAGAGGAAGTCAATTCTTCAGCGTGGTTACATTCCAGTATTAACAGCAACCCAGAAGCGACCAGTAATCACCTTGGTTGCCTCATTCATCGTCCTTGTATTCACCTTTGGTCTAGTGCCATTTATCAAGACCAACTTCATCGGTAGCTCAGGTTCAACAACCTTCAGCATCAACCAGGAAGTGCCTCTAGGTGCTTCTCTTGAAGACAAAGCACTTGCAGCTGAAGGTGTTGAAAAACTTCTTCTAGACAGTGGTGACACTGTTGCTGTGACAACCACTATCGGTGGTACTGCTGATAGCCGTGTTGCTTTCGGTCAGTCAGCAGGTGGAATCCAGATCCAGGTTTCAACTAAAGAAACCGTGAACGGCGATGCTTTCCAAGCAAAGATGCAGAAGCTATTCGATGCAGATTCATCTCTAGGTAAGGTCAGTTTCCAGACTGGTCAGTCATTTGGTTCAAGTGGAACTGTTGACGTGACAGTAACAGCAAAGACTGATGAGCAGCTAAGAGCTGGCATCAAGTTAGTTCAGGAAGCTCTCGAAGGAAAGATTGACAACGTCTCCCCTGATGTTGTGACAACCCTGAGCGAGAAGCAGAGAACACTTAAGGTCACAGTAGATCGCGTAGCGGCTACTCGACTTGGTCTAAGTGAAATAGCTGTCTCTACTCTTGTTGCAAATGCAATGAGCCCACAGAGCATCGGTTCAATCAACATTGACAACAAAGAAACTGAAATCTACATCAAGTCTGAAAATGTTCCAGAGACTATTCAAGAAGTGAAGAACATTCCGCTCAGCCCATTCGGCCAGGTAAGACTAAGTTCTGTTGCAAAGGTTGAACTGGTTTCAGTTCCAACCAAGATAACAACTCAAGATGGAGATCGTGCAGCAACTGTTTCTCTAACACCAGACAAAGATGCCAGCCTTGGTCCAATTACCATGCAGGTATCTGAGAAGGTAACTGAACTTCAAGACAAGATGCCTGCTGGAACTACCCTGCTTCCAATCGGTGGTGTTTCAGCAGACCAGGCCGAGTCATTCAGTCAGCTACTTCTTGCTCTGCTTGCTGCTATCGCAATTGTTTACCTAATCATGGTGGCAACATTCAGAAGCTTGGCTCAGCCACTAGTTCTTCTAGTGTCAATTCCATTCGCAGCAACCGGTGCATTCGTAGCTCTACTTGCAACCAACACTGCTCTTGGGCTTCCAGCTCTGATTGGTATGTTGCTGCTTGTTGGAATCGTAGTTACTAACGCGATTGTTTTGATTGACCTCATCAACCAGTACCGCCTACAAGGTATGCCGTTTGAAGAAGCAATCATCAACGGTGCTCGCCAGAGACTGCGTCCTATCTTGATGACAGCTCTTGCAACTATTGGTGCCCTAAGCCCACTAGCTCTAGGCTTCACAGGTTCTGGTGGATTCATCTCTCAGCCACTAGGAATTGTGGTTATTGGTGGATTGTTCTCATCAACAATCCTGACCTTGGTTATCGTGCCGGTTCTTTACCGCCTGGTTGAAGGCAGAAAAGAACGTAAGGCTCAGAAGAAGCTAGCCAAGATCGCCAAGAAGACTGTCGCTAAGACCGCTTAGCCCTAAAGGTAAACTGGATGGAGTCCTCGAAGTCGGGGGCTCCATTTAGTTTGAGGAACTATGAACATACCTGAATACCTAGTTTGGATTGACTGTGAGATGACAGGGCTAAACCCTGACACCGAGTGTCTAGTTGAGATAGCTGCAGTCATTACAGACTTTGACCTAAATGTCCTCGACGAAGGCATTGATCTAGTAATCAAGCCTCGTGAAGGCACAGTTGAGGTCATGGGTGACTACGTCAGGAAGATGCACACCGACTCTGGCCTAATCAAGGAGTTTGCCTCAGGTATTGATCTGGCAGATGCAGAAGCTCAGGTACTGGAATACATCAAGAAATACATCCCTAACCCAAAGACCTCTCCCCTAGCTGGTAACACCATTGGGACAGATCGCATGTTTATCTCTAAATACATGCCTGCTCTAGATAACCACCTGCACTACAGAAACATCGACGTTTCAACCATCAAGGAACTGTCTAAGCGCTGGTATCCAAGGGTCTATTTCCAAGCTCCTAAGAAAGACGGCGGTCACAGGGCCCTAGCCGATATCCTTGAATCTATTGAGGAACTCAAGTACTACAGAAGCACCGTCTTTGTTGAAGGCCCAGGCCCAACAAGCGAAGAAGCCCAAGCACTAGCGCAGGCTCTGAAGACTGATAAACTTTGAGAGTTGATTTCGGCTAGTCCGGAATAAAACATGGTGGGTATAGCTCAGCTGGTAGAGCGCCTGGTTGTGGTCCAGGATGTCGCGGGTTCAAGTCCCGTTACTCACCCCAAAAGATAAAGCCCGATCGAAAGATCGGGCTTTTCTCATTTTGCAATTGTCTGTATTTGACCATCACCGTAGGTGGCCTTGATTTCGCTAATGACCACTTGGTAGCCGTTATACCAATATTGAACTTTAGCTTTGGCCTCGCGGTGATCTTCAAATCGAGCAAACTTTGTGATTGTTGCCATGTCTTCAAAGTAGTAGATCGAGTTTTTCGTCTCGCCATCTGGACTCACCCAACGCTCAACACCCAAGAATCCTTCGAGTGTGAGAGCGTAAGCGTCAATAGACGCGTCCAGGCGATGAAATTCTTCGTCGTATTCACCGGGTTTGAAGATGAACTGCGCCGCAAACATCTCTACGCGTTAGCTCTTTCAAGCACTAGTTCTCTTACTCGAGCTGCGTCTGCTTGACCCTTCATCGCTTGCATTACTGCACCGATGACAGCTCCCGCTGCTTGAACTTTACCTTCACGAATCTTTTCAAGAACATCTGGTTGCTTAGCCAGTGCTTCGTCAATGGCTGCGATCAATGCTCCATCATCAGAAACAACTTCAAGGTTTCTAGAAGAAACAATCTCTGCCGGTGAACCTTCGCCAGCTAACACTGCTGATAGAACTTCACGAGCAATGCGGTCATTGATCTTGCCTGATTCAACAAGGGTTGCAATCTCAGCTACCTGGGTAGGTGTGATGTTCATTTCTGAAACATCTTTATCTTCTGAGTTAGCAATGCGAGCAATCTCACCTGAGTACCACTTACGAGCAGCTTGAGGTTTAGCTCCTGCTGCTACAGCTTCTTCAATGAAGTCAAGAAGTCCAGCGTTCACAACATCTCTGAATTCCATCTCAGCGAAGTTCCACTCGCCTGCTAGACGCTTACGTCTATCAGCAGGGTTCTCCGGAAGAAGTGCACGTAGTTTCTCAATGAGTTCGTTTGAAGGCTCGACAGGAACTAGATCCGGTTCTGGGAAGTAGCGGTAGTCATCAGCATCTGACTTAGGTCTTCCAGCACTTGTGGAACCCTTGTCTTCGTGCCAGTGTCTGGTCTCTTGAGTGATGGTTCCGCCAGCTGCCAAGATGGCAGCTTGTCTTTGGATTTCATATCTAACTGCACGCTCAATAGATCTAAGTGAGTTGACGTTCTTTGTCTCAGTTCTGGTACCAAGTTTTTCCTGACCATGAGGTCTAATGGAAACGTTGGCATCACAGCGAACATTTCCACGTTCCATACGAGCATCGCTAACGCCAAGGGCTTTCACGATTTCTCTAATTGAGCGAACATAAGCAGCAGCTAGTTCAGGACCTTCTGCACCTGCACCGAATACTGGCTTAGTAACAATCTCAACTAGTGGAACACCAGCACGGTTGTAGTCAACAAGCGAGTATTCTGCGCCTTGGATACGACCGGTTGAACCACCAATGTGGGTTAACTTTCCAGCGTCTTCTTCCATGTGAGCTCGTTCAATCTGAACAGTGAACTTGTTACCGCTAGGAACCTCAACATCTAGCTGTCCTTCAAAGGCAATCGGATCTCTAAACTGTGAAGTTTGATAGTTCTTAGCAAGGTCTGGATAGAAGTAGTTCTTTCTTGAGAACCCTCCCGTTGGTGCAATCTGGCAACCAAGAGCAAGACCGATAGATATTGATGACTCAACTGCTTTTCTGTTAACAACAGGAAGTGATCCAGGCAAACCAATACAGATTGGGCAAACGTTAGTGTTTGGCTCATCACCAAAGTCATTCTTACAACCACAGAACATCTTGGTCTTAGTGTTTAGTTCGATGTGTACTTCGAGACCAATGACTACTTCAAAAAGCTCTAGCGCCTTTTCGTAATCCATCAAGTTAGCCTTAGCCATTAGTTACCCTCCAACTTTGGTGCGAAGTCCATCATGCGCTTACCCCAAATGCCTTCAAGGATTCCTTCAAGTGCTGCTCCTACTTCATAAAGAGCAGCATCCTTGTGTGCCGGTGCTAGGAACTGAATACCAACTGGAAGGTTGTCTTCATCAGCTAAACCAATAGGAACTGAGATACCTGGAATACCAGCAAGGTTTGCAGGGATAGTAGCAATGTCGTTTAGATACATAGCTAGAGGATCTGCAACCTTTTCACCAAACTTGAATGCAGTTGTTGGTGCCGTTGGTGAAACAAGAACATCTGCCTTAGCAAAAGCAGCATCAAAGTCTCTTTGAATAAGTGTTCTAACCTTCAAAGCAGCACCGTAGAACTTGTCGAAAGAACCAGCAGAAAGAGCATAGGTTCCAAGAATTATTCTTCTTTTTACTTCTGGACCAAAGCCAGCTTCACGAGTAGCAGCCATAACACGTTCGATAGTTGGGTTACCTTCAGGGGTAACTCTCATACCAAAACGAACTGAGTCAAACTTTGCCAAGTTGCTTGATGCCTCCGCAGGAAGAATCAAGTAGTAGGCCTCAATGGCATATTCAAATGAAGGGCAATCAACTTCAACAATCTCAGCACCTGCATCAGTGAGAAGCTTCAAAGCCTCAGCGAATCTGTTCTGAACACCCTGCTGGAAACCAGCACCTGAAAGCTGCTTGATTAGACCAACTTTTTTACCCTTGAGCGAACCATTCTTAGCCGCTTCAACCATTGAACCCAATGAGTCCTTTAGTGAAGTGCTATCTCTTGGGTCATAACCAGCAATTACATCTTGTAGATATGCCGCATCCAAAACGTTTCTGGCAACAGGACCAACTTGGTCAAGAGATGAAGCCAGAGCAATAAGTCCGTATCTTGAAACCGCACCGTAGGTTGGCTTGATACCAACTGTTCCAGTAACAGCTCCTGGGAAACGAATAGAACCACCGGTGTCTGATCCGATTGCTAGAGGAGACTGGAAAGAAGAAACAACAGAAGAAGAACCACCACCGGAACCACCAGGGATTCTGGACAGATCCCAAGGGTTCTTACTTGGACCGTAGGCAGAGAACTCTGTTGATGAACCCATTGCGAATTCATCAAGGTTGGTTTTGCCGAGAATAGGCATCAACTCTTGGCGAAGTTTTGTAACAACGGTTGCATCGTAAGGAGCAATCCAACCCTCAAGAATCTTTGAACCTGCAGTAGTTGGAGCATCGGTAGTTGTCAGGTTGTCCTTGACCGCAATTGGAACACCAGCAAGGGCAGGAAGTTTCTCTCCTGCTGCTCTTCTGCGGTCAACTTCCTTAGCCACTTCCAAAGCCTTACCGGTTGAAAGATGAAGGAATGAGTGAACTGCATCGCCAACGCTAGAGATCTGGTCAATGTGTGCTTGGGTTACCTCAACTGAGCTGACCTCGCCTTTGGAAAGAAGGTCTGCTAGTTCAGAAGCATTTTTTCTAATTAGTTCGGACATCAGGCCTACTCCTCGTCCAAGATTGCAGCGACTCGGAAACGGCCTTGACCCTGATCAGGAGCACCTGAAAGTGCCTGTTCTTGGGTTAGAGAAGGCTCAATAACGTCTTCTCTGAAGACGTTTGCCAGAGGAATTGGGTGGCTAGTGGAAGGCGTATTCTCGTCAATAGCTGAAGAGATTTTGGCTACAGAGTCCAAAATCACGCCTAGTTGTTCGGTAAATCGAACTACTTCGGACTCATCTAGCTCAATTCTGGCCAAATTGGCTAGATGACGCACTAGATCTGGGGTCACATCTGACATCGGGTTCCTCAAAACTGGGGTTGTTGTTATCTCCTCCTAGTATATCTGGGCTTACCCAATCCCGCTTACTGGACTAAACTTACATAGTTGCTGAGCCTTCAAAAGGGGCTTAGAACCAAGTAAGTTTCAGGAGAATACAAATGGCCGAAGAAGAGAACTTCGAAGACGTCGTTCGCGGATCTGATAGCGAAGAGTTCAACGTTGTGATGCGCGGGTATGACCGCAACCAGGTCGATAAGACTATCCAAGAGATGAGACTTGAGATTGAGCACCAGGCTACTTATAACGAGCAGGCTGCCTCAGAAATCAGCATTCTAAAAGCCGAAGTTGAGAACCTAAAGGTTCAACTTAAAACTGGTGGCCCTAATGGCTACGCTGCCCTAGGTGCTCAGTTTGAGCAGACCCTAAGACTTGCTGAAGAGCAAGCCAAGAAGATGATTGCCGATGCCGGCCAAGACGCTCTTCGTATTCGTGAAGAAGCTAAGCGTGAAGCTGATGCACTTAAGAGAAGTGCCAAGGACAAGGCTGACCGAGTTGTTCAAGAAGCTGAAATCAAGATGGAAGAAGCTCGTCTTGAAGCTGACAGACGTCACGGTGAATTGTTGAACACAGCAACGGCAGCCGCAGCTGAAGCTACTGAAAGAATTCAAACTGCTCAAAGAGAAGCATCTGCCATCAAATCTGATGGTGAAAGATATGCTGCTGAACTTCGTTCACAGGTTCACCGCGAGACTGAAGAAGCTAGAGCTCTTGCAACCGAACTCAGCCAGAGAACAGCTCAGGCAAGAGTTGATCTAGAAGCAGAACTAAAGGCTAAGCGTGATGAGGCAGAGCAAGAAGCTCTTCGCATCTACCAAACAGCTGTTGGTCAGGCTCAGGCAATTACTGAAGACGCTAACCGCTCTCTTGCTGAATCATCAGCTAGAGCATCAGAGATTCTTACTGAAGCAGAACGCGTTTCTAGAGAAGCTCGTGCAACTCGTGATGAAATTCTTGCTGACTCTCAGAAGCGTTCAACAGATCTTATTAACCAATCACGTCGCCGCGCAGAGCTACTTTCTCGTAAAGCTCAGGGTTATGCAGAAAACGCAATCAAGGACAGCAGAGAGCGTCTAAACAAACTTTCAGAAGAACGTGAAGAAGTTGCAGATTTCCTAGACTCAATGAGCAAATTGATGTCAACTGAAAGCATGGTTGCCGTTGACGAGTCAGAAATCGACGAAGCTAAGTAATTAACTTAGTTTTAAGGCGAATTCTTCTTCAGAAATAACTGGCACTCCTAGGCTTTCCGCCTTAGTCAGTTTTGACCCAGCATTAGCACCAGCTACTACAAAAGCAGTGTTCTTTGAAACGCTTGACGCTGCTTTTCCACCATTAGAGATAATCAGCTCTTCTATCTTCTCCCGAGTGTAATTCTGCAGAGTTCCAGTAACCACAATGCTCATTCCAGTGAAGACACCATCCGGAACTACGTTTGCACCAGGACCTGCGTGGCCAGGTATTTCTAGTAGAACGCCCGATTTACGCCATGATTCAACGAGGTTTCTATGCCAGTCAACTTTGATCCATTCCAAAAGTGACTGAGCCAAAATTGTTCCAACGCCATCAACTTCAGAGAGTTCCTGCTCAGTGGCATTGAAGATATTGTCCAAAGAACCGAAGTGAGTAGCCAAAGATCTTGCTGCCACTGGGCCTACGTGTCTGATGGACAAGCCAACGATTATTCTCCAAAGCGGCTTTGTCTTAGCTTCTTCAAGATTCTTCAGAAGTTTGATTGCTACTTCCGATGGAACGGTCTCGTTCTTTACTGCCTTACTGAAGAACTGGACAACCTTGGGCTTTCCGTCTTCGCCCAGCTTTGGCATACCTGTGTCAGTGTCTAGAACATAAGTCTTGATTGGAAGTAATTGATCCATAGTCAGGTTGAAAAGATTTGCCTCTGACTGCAGAGGCGCAACTTTAGGCTCTAAAGGTTGAGTTAGAGCAACAGCTGCAACGTAACCGAGGGCTTCAATATCAAGCACTCCCCTAGAACCAATGTAGGCAACTCGTTCACGAAGCTGAGCAGGACAGTGTTCAGAGTTCTGACAACGAAGATCAACATCACCTTCGGTTGATGGGGCCAACTTAGCTCCACAATCTGGACAATTGCTAGGCATTACGAATGCCTTCTCTTTTCCTGTTCTGAGTTCAACAACAGGTCCTAGGATTTCTGGAATAACATCTCCGGCCTTGCGAAGAACTACAGTGTCACCAATAAGAATTCCTTTTGCCTTCACAACATCTTGATTGTGAAGAGTAGCGAACTCCACGGTTGAACCAGCTACCTTAATCGGCTCAACTACCGCGTAAGGAGTTGCTCTACCGGTTCTTCCAACTGAGACTCTAATGTCGAGAAGTTTTGTGTTCACCTGCTCAGGTGGATACTTATAGGCAACCGCCCAGCGAGGAGCTCTTGCTGTGAAGCCAAGTTCTTTTTGTGCTGCTAAAGAATCAACTTTGACAACAACTCCATCAATCTCATGCTCAAGATTGTGGCGTTGAGCTTGGAACTTATCAATGTACTTGATGACATCTTCAATTGAATCGACAACTTCATATCTTGGTGAGGTAGGTAATCCCCAACTCTTTAGAAGCTCATAGAGATCGCTCTGGTTTTTGAATGGAGCATCAGGCCAAGCTCCAACACCGTGAACCAGCATCTGCAAAGGTCTGCTGGCTGTGACCGAGGAATCCTTTTGTCTGAGCGAACCACTGGCAGAGTTTCTTGGGTTAGCAAAGGGAGCTTTGCCTTCTGCCACCAAACCAGCATTTAGATTCGCAAAGTCTTTGACTCCAAAGAAGATCTCTCCCCTAATTTCAACTACATCAGGAATCTTGGAACCTTTGAGCTGATGAGGAATTTGCTTGATGGTCTTTACGTTGTTAGTTACATCTTCACCAACAACACCATCGCCACGAGTAGCAGCTGAAACGAGCTCACCTTTTTCATACCTTAGGTTGATTGCTAGTCCATCGATCTTTAGTTCGCAAAGATAACTTGCATCCCCAACTCTCTTAGCCCAGGCTCTTAGCTCTTCTTCGCCAAACGCGTTATCCAAAGACCACATACGTTCGAGGTGCTCTACAGGCGAAAAAGCCTCGTTTGCAGAACCACCGACGCTTTGAGTTGGTGAATCTCCAGTGATTAGTTCGGGATGCTTAGATTCCAGCAGTTCAAGCTCTGACATTAGAGCGTCGTACTCAGCGTCGCTTACAAGGACTGTGTTTTCTTGGTAGTAGGCGCGGCGATATCTGTTGATTTCATCAACTAGAAAGGTAATTCTTTGGGCTGGTTTCTCTGGCACCTGATAAGCCTAAACAGCACCCTCGACACTAGAGCCAATACTCGCCGAGGCTGTTGAAAAAGAGTCAACTGCTGACACTGTGTGATCAATAGTGGTCTGAGCGAGAACTCTTGTGCCTAAGTAAATAACCGCAGTCTGACCGGGTGCAACTCCATAAATAGGTTCATCACACCTGATGACCATGGCATTGTCAATTACTGCTACCTCACAGGCAACCTGTTCACCATGAGCTCTAACTTGAACGTGAGCCTTGAAGAATTCTTCTGGATTGTCTTGCGGCTTACCGCACCAAGTGAACTTGTTACCAACTAGTTCAACTACGGCAAGAGCCTGCTGTGGGCCAACTACAACCTTGTTGCTCTTCACATCAACTGCAAGTACGTAACGAGGCTTACCATCAGCAGCAGGCTTACCCAGCTGAAGACCCTTACGCTGACCAACAGTAAAGCCATGGGCACCTTTATGTACACCTAGAACATTGCCCTGCATATCAACAATTTCACCTGTTGTATTGCCAAGGCGATCAGCCAGCCAGTCTTGAGTGTCACCTTCAGGGATAAAACAAATGTCATAAGAATCAGGTTTTGCTGCAACTGATAAACCACGTTCGGCAGCCTCTGCCCTGATTAGATCTTTGCTTGCTGTGTGACCCAGAGGGAACATTGAGTGCTGCAACTGTTCAGCAGTTAGAACACCCAGCACATAGCTCTGGTCTTTTGCTAAAGCCATAGACCTGTGTAGTTCCAGGTTGCCTTCATCATCTGTGAGGATACTCGCGTAATGTCCGGTGCAAACTGCATCAAAACCTAGAGCAAGACCTTTTTCAAGCAGAGCTGCGAACTTGATTCGCTCATTGCATCTCATGCAAGGGTTTGGCGTTCTTCCAGCTTCGTATTCACTAATGAAGTCATCAACTACTTCTAGCTTGAATCTCTCGCTGAAATCCCACACGTAATAAGGAATACCAATCACATTCGCTGCTCTTTGAGCATCCATGCTGTCTTCAATAGTGCAGCAGCCTCTAGAACCCGTTCTTAAGGTGCCAGGCATTCTAGATAGGGCTAGGTGAACACCGACTACTTCGTGTCCTGCCTCAACAGCACGTGCGGCTGCAACAGCGCTATCAACGCCACCGCTCATCGCTGCTAATACCTTCATGACCTAATTCTCTCTTAACTCGTTAGACCAGCTCGAAGAGCACCTTCAAGGGCTTTAGGTAAAGCAGCAAGAACTGCATCAATATCTGCATCGGTAGTATCTTTACCCAAGGTCATTCGAATACAACCATTAGCTTCTCGTTCGGTTCTACCCATAGCTACTAGAACGTGTGAAGGTCCATTCACACCTGCTTGGCAAGCAGAACCTACAGATACACAAACGCCTTGCTGATCCAAGAGGAACAGTAGCGAGTCTCCTGAACAACCTTCAAAAGTGAAGTGTGCGTTGTGTGGCATGCGAGCAACTGATCCTGCTGTGTGATGAGCAAGTGGCGTCAGTGCTTTGACGCCTTCAACTAACCTGTCGCGCAATGCCTGAAGCCTCTGTGTTTCAGAATCTAACTCTGCAAATGCGATCTCGGCAGCCTTTGCAAATGCCTTAGCTACCGGAGCATTCATAGTTCCAGATCTCATGCCTCGCTCTTGGCCACCCCCGTGAATGATTGAAACAAGTTTGGTGCTTCTAGAAACTATTAGCGCTCCTGCTCCAACAGGACCACCAATCTTGTGAGCAGAGATGCTCATGGTGCTTAGTCCGGATTGAGCAAAACTAATCGGAATATGTCCAAAAGCAGCGATGGCATCTGAGTGAACAGGAAGTCCATACTTCTTAGCCAGTTCAACAACTCTAGACATGTCGGTGATGACACCTGTTTCATTGTTTGCCCACATCAGATTAACGAGACCAACTTTTTCATGGTGTTCAGCTAGAAAATCTTCAAAGAACTTGAAATCGATAATTCCTTGATCATCAACAGGTAGCCAAACAATCTCTGCCCCGTCGTGCTTTTCTAGCCACTCCATTGGATCAATGGATGCGTGATGCTCAGTTCCTGAAGTAACAATAATTGGACGGATTACCGCTTCACTGTTTCTCTGCCAATACAAACCTTTGATTGCCAGGTTGTCACTCTCAGTGCCACCGGCCGTGAAGATAACCTCACTTCTATTGCAGTCAACAGATTTGGCTAGAGATTCTCTTGCCTCCTCAAGCGCTCTTCGAATTCGTTGACCTGAACTGTGAACGGAAGAAGGATTTCCTAGATTCTTGAGGTGCTCCACATAACAATCGAGAACTTCATCGCGAAGCGGTGAGGTTGCTGCATAGTCAAGATAAACAGTCATTGCTAAAACAACTTCACTGCAAGTAACTTACGAGCTTCAACTACAGCAGGGTGAGACTTACCAACGACGTTGAATAGTTCTAGGAACGCAGCAGACAAAGCTAATCTCTCTTCTGTGTCGGCTTTATCAAACCAGTTGAGCAGCAGTTCAAACGCTTCTTCTGACTGCCCAACTGCAACCTGGAAGTCTGCTTTTCGAATTGCCTCAGAAACTGAAGTTGGTTCTATAGATAACTCTTTATCCATGTCACCGCTATAAGTTCTTTCAACCAATTTCACCTGGGCAAGACGAGCAATCAATTCATCATTGGCAGGATTTTGTTTTAGTTCAGCTTCATAAATCTTTACAGCTGCACCAAAATCTCCATTGTCCATGGCATCTAGGGCTGCTTGTTCAGATTCAGATAACTGAGGTTCAACTTCCTTAGATTCTTCGCCATCAACTTCAAGAGTTCCATTGAGTCCTTGGCTTGCCGCAACCTCAACCAACTTGCCGATGAAATCAACCAGTGAGCTCTCAATCTGATCTCCCTGGAACAGCGGCTTAGGCTCTCCGCCAAGAATTACCGCAACAGTTGCAGGCAGGTCCACACCGAAAGCTTCGGCAATCTTGGCATTGGCTCTAATGTCCACTTTGGCTAGTAGCCATTTGCCTTGAGAGGAATTAGCTAGCTTGTCCAGCTTGCCAACCAAGCTCATGCTCTCTGGGTTCTCGGTGTTGAAGAAGACAACCACCACCGCAACGATTGAAGATAGCTCAATGATTGGCTTTAGATTGCCTTCATTTAGGTCAACGGCGAATGCTGGAACCTTCACTCTTCTGCCTTGGTCCACCTGGACTGTGCTGGTGCTGGCAAGCTTCTCTTGAACCACCTTGTTGGCTAGGGATGAGAGATCAACTCCCCCACGCATTGCTGAATTCATGTCGCTCAATTTATTGACCGAACACTCAGTAGACCTTGAGATGCGCCAACTAGGCGAATCTTTTCATTCGAACCAGACTCTGGAACGTAGAAGAGCAACATGTTGCTATAAACAATCTTTAGACCTGTTGAACTTCCTAAGGAACCAAGCAGAGTCTTTTGATCTAGAGCTTTCACAGAAACTGCAGCTCCATTGGCCTTTGGTCTAATCGTCGAAGTGTCATTCATGGTTAGTGCAATCAAACCACCGCGTTCAACAGTTTGAAGACCAATAATGTTTTGGTTTCCAAGTGAGTGCTGGAACTTAATCTTGGAACCGTTTTTCTCAACTTCTTCTTTTTGCTGAATTTGTGATTCTGATAGTTCTGCATAGAACTCATCTGAGGCAAGGTCAAATTCAACAGCGTACTTGCTATCAGTTCCCTTGTTCAATGTGTCACCATATTTGAATGGAATGCTCTTCAAAGGTGTCACTAGGAAGGAATCATCTTTGTTGACTGGTAGTGCACCAATAGCTTGGGCTGCTACGTTAGGGAAGTTTTCATCTGGTAGCAGATCAATCAAATACCAAAGCTTGTAGTTATCTCTTGGCGTTTTCTGCTGCAGAACAAGCATCTGTGGAGCACTCGTTGTTGAATCTGATTTAGTGACGACCATTAGAGTTCTAGGCTGCCAAGCAACTCCCGGAGTTGGTAGTTCCATGGGCAGTGCAACAGTTATTGGGTTAGCAATAATTGGTGGAAGCTTTGGAATCTTCTTGCTCTTTGACTGCAGGAGGTATTGAATTCTTCTGATTTGGAGGGCTGAACCAGCAACTCTCTTGACTAGAGCCTTATCATCTCTGCTTGCATCAGCATCTTTAACCGTGGTTGCAACATCAGCAACGATTCTCTGAAGTTGAGCTTCGGTCACAACTACGTTCACTGATTCATACTTAGGCTTTTCAACCTCGACTGTTGGAGATGAACATCCCGTCAGTAGCGACAGCGAAACAATTGCTGTAGGGGCGGCTAGGAATCTTCTTCTGTCAGATCTGCCCTTTGCTCTTCTGCCGCGAACAGGAACATCTTTTTGAATCTTGCGACGATACCTTGGTCCAGATGGCGATTTAGGAATTCTTCTTCTAGGGCCGCGAAGCTTTCTAATGTGCCTGAAAGCCAAGTAGTTCATGATGATTGCAGCCAGAAGCAGAATGAAACCACCAATGGTTAGAACTTGAGGCCAATTGATTAGTGGCTTTGAATCCCAGAGCACTGCAATCTTGTCCGGTGCCCTGCTGACACCATTGCTTGCCAAAAGAACGGCAGTGTCATCAAACATGGTGACAACATTTAGAAGTTTGTTTTTTACAGTCAGCTGGCTTCGCCACATGTCGCTGCCTGCAGGGTTAGCATCCAATCCGCCTGAAGTAACGGTGCTCACATCCGGCTCAAAAGTCTTCTGATTGATGTTCAGGCGAGAGTAATTGGAAGTTCCGATCCACTCCTGGATATCGCTCTCTCGCCCATCGGCATAGAAGATCTCGTCAACTCCGGAGGCTTCAATCGAAATCTCACCTTCAAAGGATTTCAGGGTGCTATTTGGGATTAGAACGTAGGAATAGGCCGTTGGAACCTCAAATTCGACCCTTTTGCTAGTACTTTCGGCAAATGGCTCTCTGATGGCATATCCCAGCAAAACGCTGACAGCCGAGGCAATTAGGAGCACTGTGGCTATAACAAAACGCATAATGCTCCTTTCAGGCTAAACTTGGGTTGATTGACGACCCCGTCTATTCTACCCAAGCCCCAGGAGAGCACCCTTGGCAGCCGATGAGACTGATTTCCCGCTAGTAATGCGTGGCTATGACCGCGGTCTAGTCGACGACGCTATCAAGGATTTCCGCAAAGAACTTATAAATCTGACCAATTTGAACAATCAATTGGCTTCTGAGCTCAGGGATGCTCAAAATCGCCTTATTGAGCTCGAATCAGCCGCTCAAGAGGCTAAAAGCCCTAGTTACGCAGGGGTTGGAGCCAAGGCAGCCCAGGTTCTAAGTAACGCTGAAGAGCTGGCTATCGGGCTGGTTGCCGATGCAGAAGCAGAGCGAAAAGGCGTTCTAGACGGTGTTGTAGCCGAACTAGAGCAGCAGAGAGCTGATGCTCAGGAATACTACGACGAACTTGTTGCCGAAGCTCAGCGCAGATCAGAGCGAATCCTGGGCTCTGCTAAGGCTGATTATGACGAAACCTTAGCCAAGGCAGCGGTTGAAGCCCAAAGAATTATTGACGAAGCCACCAGAGAAGCAGGAAGCATCAGAGGTGCTGTTGCAACAGAGGTCGCAAGATTGAGAGCAACCTCTAAGCGTGAAATTGAAGTTAGAGAGTCAAACTCTGCAAGAGAACTCGCAGAACGCAGACTAATTCTTGAACGCCAGCTAACTCAGCCAATAAGTGCGACCCTGACTTCTGCCCTACTCAGTGAGCAGGAACGAATTGATCTTGATCTTGAGTTGACTGCTAGAAGAGCGGAAGCTGAAGCAAACTACCAGAAGAAGTACCAGGAAGCTGTTGCCCAAACTCAGCGTTACCTTGATAACGCCAATGCTCAACTATCAACTGCCCTTACCAAGGTTGCTACCGCCCGTCTTGAAGCAGAGACTCTAGAAGCTGCGGCTAGATCGATCAACAAGGCTTCTACCGAAGTCGCCAGGGCTAAAGGTGAAGAAATCATCGTCGCCGCTGAAAGCGAAGCGAGAGCAATTCTTGCCTCAACAAGAAAGAAAGTCGCTGAAAGACTTCACTCAATGGAGAGCGCTGAGCGAAAACTCACTCAAGAACGCGAAAGTATTGTTGTTTATCTCAATAACCTAAAGCAAGTTATTGAACAGATGAGCAAAGAGATCAACTAGGAAAAAGGAGCGGTGATGCAAGAAACAAAGAACATTAGACTCACCCACGCATTTCAGATTGGATTCCTAGGAGCCCTTGGTGTGCTCACTGCAGTTGCTCTGGGAAGTGCAGTTATTTCAATTGCTGGAATCATTACCTCAATCATTACTGCTCTCTTCATCACTTTAGGTCTTGAGCCACTAGTTCAGCTTCTGCAGAAGCGAGTAAAAAAGCGTGGTCTAGCCATAGCCATAGTTGGTGTTGGTGTGTTCGCAGCCCTAAGTGCTGTTGTCTTTGCAATTTTGCCTCCGCTTTTCTCTCAAGCAAACACATTCATTACAAACCTTCCAGAACTGATGAAGGAGTTTGTAAAACTTCCTTGGGTTGAAAGTATTGACTCAAGACTTGATGGAGCGATCGGAACAGCACTAAACGGTGCTGGCGACTTCTTAGTTGATAGCAAGAACTGGCCGACACTTCTTGGAGGAGTAGTTCAGGTTGGACTTTCAATCTTCAACGGCATCATCGGATTTCTAACTGTCACCATTCTCACCATCTACTTCATGTCTGCTTTGCCAAGCATCAAGAGAGTTGGAATCACCCTTGTTGCTAACTCAAAGCGAGCAATGCTAGAAGGAATAGTTGAGAAGGTAATTGGTTCAGTTGGTCGCTATGTGATGGGCCAGGTAGTTGTTTCTTCCATCAACACATCTATTCTGTTTACCGTTTTGATTATCGCTGGTGTCGACTTTGCAGTGGTGCTTGCATTCATCAACTTCTTACTGGTACTTATCCCAATCATTGGTTCTATTACCGGTGCAGCCATCGTGATCCTGATTACAGCTGCTACCTCTCCAACAGAGACAACTATTGGCGTGGCTATAGCCCTATTGCTCTACATCCAGATTGAGGCTTACCTAGTTTCTCCTAGAGTGCTGAAGAGGGCTGTGAACGTTCCAACAGCGGTAATCATTGTCTCCGCCCTAGTTGGTGGCGCATTGGCTGGAATTCTGGGCTCACTGTTGGCTATCCCAACAGCAGCAACGGTTCTACTTATTATTCGTGAAGTATGGGTTCCTAGGCAGGACAAGCTCTAAGCCATATAGAACTCAGGAAGCGGATAGCTTCCAGGATTTACGACCTTAACAATCTCGTCAAGCACTCGCTTGGTCGCACTCTCGCCAACCCACAGGTGCTTAGCATCTAGGACATTGATGAGTTCAATCTTCTTGATTGCTAGAAACCTTACAGCTGCTTCATCAGGCTTGAGGTAGTCATCTAATTCAGGAATTAGAGCAACAAGTTTCAAATCAACGTTGTTCCATCGCTCAAGTTCTTCAACGCTTGTTCTGTGAAGTGGTGGTGAGAGCAGGATTGCACCTAGAACATTTAGATCAGGTCCATACTTCAAGGCAAGTTCAGTACCAAAGGACCAGCCAACAAGCCAGATGTTAGGCAACTTGTTTTCTAGTGCATAGTTCACAGCCGCTTCAACATCGAATCTCTCAGCTACTCCACCATCAAATGAACCTTGACTTGTTCCGTGCGGTGAAGTTGTTCCTCTTGTGTTGAATCTCAAGATTGCAAGATCTGCTAATTCAGGCAACCGATTAGCAGCCTTGCGATAGATATGTGAATCCATAAAGCCACCAGCTGTTGGCAAAGGATGAAGCATGATTAATGTTGCAACCGGAGGCTTATCTTTAGGCAAAGCTAACTCTGCTACTAGCTCAAGCCCGTCTGAAGTTTTTAGGACTAAAGGAATTCGGTTAGACGGAAGTTCTACCGATGAACGAATTTCTAGTTGACTCAAAATAATCTGCCTTGAAACTTTTGCCAGCATTGATTGTGAAAGTGTCTTCTCTTTTCAGGTCCATAGGCACTCTCCCACGCAACAACGTGGGCAATGCCTGTTCCAAATGTAAGAGAACAGAATGGACAGATCCACTTCTTTGACTCTTCTGTGTTATTTCCAGAAGTTGTCTGAACAAAGAACTCAACACCATTTTTGATAACTGAGCTCTTGATGCCATCTCTCAGACGAATTATGTCCATAGGCTCATCTTCAGTTTCATTCTTTTTGAAACCTTTAGGTTTATTGTTTCTACCCACGACTTAGTACCAGTTGAACTTATTAGAGTGAGCCATCGCTCCACATGGAGCACCGTAACGGTTCTTGATGTAGTTCACACCCCATCGAACCTGAGTCTCTGGATTGGTTAGCCAGTCAGCCCCCATCTCAGCCATCTTCCTGCCAGGCAGAGACTGAGGGATTCCATAGGCACCAGAATTCTTGTTGTGTGCATTCCAACGCCAGTTGGACTCTCTCTCCCATAAAGCAACTAGGCAGGAGTACTGATCGCGACCCCAAGATAGTGATGCAACTAGATCGAAAGCAAACTTCTTGATTGAGCCTGTTTCAGGTGTATCGGCATTAGCAACATAAATGGCTGCAGCTTCATCACCGGTAACAATAGACCAGCCACCTCTTTTGAAGCTGATCTTCTGTTGGGCTGTGAAGCCATAGATCTGGTCGCCTTCTCCAGTATTTGAATATGTGGAGTTGTAGGCATAGGCAGAGTTCAGTGCTCCACCGTAAGGGTCAATTACTGTGACCATGGCATAACCTGCAACAAAGGAAATGGCTACCAGGTTTGAAACGGCCAGCTTGAACTTCCTACGAAGCTGCAGTTCCTGAAGTTTTGGGGTGAAGTTATCTCCGAAGATACGCTGAATAATGCGTTTAGAGAGAGTTGGTCTAACCAGCTCGTATCTACCCATTGATTCACCGCCTTAGTTCAAAACTCAAGTTTACCTCAAGGGTGTCTTTAGGCCTAGGAATAAGCGCTTTAGCCCCTAGGTACCAGTTGATTAGGGCATGTCTTGAGCACTCTAACCATGGAACTCTTCTCTGCTGAAGTGACCCAGAGCTTGTATTTGTACTTCACAGCAATCTGCCTTGACACGTAAGAACACCAGTATTTCCTGTTTGGTGGCAACCAAGAGGCTGCGTCGCTGTCGCTCTTTTGTGAGTTAGTTGGACCATCAACAGCCAATAGGTTCAATGGGTCGTTATAGAAGGCATATCTCAATCTTGAAGATAGTTTCTGAGCACCCTTTTGCCAAGCATCACTAACTGCTACAACGTGATCAACCTGAACAGCATTTGAAGTGCCAACTCCTCTTACGAAGTAGATCTTCTTAGCCGTATATGGGTCATTCAGAATTCCAGTTGAAACGGTGCATCTCGGTGATGACCTCCAGGTAATTGATTTCAAGTCTCTTCGAAGAATGTAGTTCCTGGTGTCACACTCCCCGATGTCACCCCAGCCATCGCTAAACAGATCGCGGTCATAACCAGTTTTAGGTGCTCTACCCTTCACAAGAATCTTGGCTAGCAGGGTTGTGGCTTTTGTACCTGTTGCAGCACTGGCAACTGGTGTTTCAGAAACGGTTGAAGTAAATCCAAGAACAAGTGCAAGAGCTATAGAACTAGCGCTTAAAGTTTTGAATAGCTTGTTCGCGCTGAAGTACTTCAACGACTTTCTCGAGGAATGCGTCAACTTGGTATTCTGCATAGCCACCTCTCTTGGACTTGAAAGTTGTAAGTCTTACTTCTCTCACACTCAAGTCTGCCTTATCCTCAAGAGAATTCCCCAGTTGAGAACATAACTTGTCGACCTGTTTGATGCTGTAGCCCTTGTTTGGAAACTTTCTAGTTGAGAACTTCTTGTGTTTTGCTCTATTGCAGCGAGCTACTAGTTCTTTCCTAAGGTTGTCCTGATCTTCGGAGAACTCAAAGAAACCCTGATTCATAATCTCTTTGGTGAATTCAGAAGCTGCGAAAGTGTCTTCTAGTTTCTCAAGAGCTGAGTCAACAACTGAAATTGAATAGCCGTTCTTCACCAGTTTGAAGCGGATTGTTCTGACATCCAGGGATGTCACCAGCTCCCGAGATGGATTGTTGAATTGCTGCTTAGCAAGATCTAAGAATTCATCAACTTGGCTTATGTTGTAGCCAAGTTTTCTTTTTCCGGACAGAACGAATGCGTAACTCATGCTTCTATTCTCTCAAGTCCTATTGGAACAATCTGACGCTAAGAGCCATCAGTAGGTAGGAGCTAAGTGCAGCTGGAAGCATTGAGTCCAAACGATCCATAATTCCACCGTGGCCTGGAATCAGTGATGACATGTCCTTCACTCCAAGATCACGCTTGATAAGAGACTCAGCAAAGTCACCAAGAACTGCAGACATGATTAGAACCGCACCGATGACCAATCCAAACCACCAAGGCAATTCAAGAAGCCAAACTGTTTGAATCACAGCGCTTGTTAGTCCGAAAACTGCTGAGATGGCGAAGCCTTCCCAACTCTTTTTAGGGCTTACCTTAGGAAGCATTGGGTGCTTGCCTAGCTTTCTACCAAATAGGTAGGCACTGCTATCAATCAGAATCACAGTGGTAACAAAGGTGATAATCCAGTACTTACCCTCAACAAACCCATCGTGAGCAGGTTCTCTAAACAAGAGAGCCGCAAAGCTCATTGTTAGTGGAAGGTAGATAACAACAAAAGCGGAGGATGAGAAGTCCTTGAATGTTTCAGAGAAAGATCTCTTCAGGGTTCCACGCTTGATTAGTAGTTCCAGTCCTCGCCACACAACTAGTGCTCCGACAATGGCTAAAACACCAAGCCACTGAGCCCTCTCCCCACCGTAATAGGTCAAAGGAATAACAACTAGTGAGCCAACAGTGATTGGAATTCTAGGAACATGCCAGTTCTTTTGCCTCAGAGCAGTAGATAGTTCCCAAACTCCGACTGCAATTGCTGTTGCAAGAACAAATATGAAAAGTTCTTTAACGATTAGTACTGAAGCCAGGAACAAGGCAGAGAGCAGTAGCCCGAAGATAACTGCTTGGGATAGAGATCTGCCCTTGGCTTCTTGAGTACTCAACTAGACCTCGAGAAGTTCTGCTTCTTTACGCTTTAGCGCTTCGTCGATGTTCTCAACGTGAGTCTTGGTGATTGCTTCAAGTTCTTTTTCAGCACGAGATAGATCGTCATCTCCTGCTAGACCATCTTTCTTTAGAGCATCTAGATCATCTTTAGCCTTGCGTCTGATGTTTCTAACTGCAACTCTGTGATCTTCAGCCTTAGTCTTCACAACCTTTACATACTCTTTGCGACGCTCTTCAGTTAGATCTGGAAGAGTAACGCGAACAAGAGCACCATCGTTAGTTGGGTTCGCTCCTAGGTTAGGCATGTCTCTAATTGCTTTTTCAATTGCAGCAAGAGCACCCTTGTCGTAAGGAGTGACAACAATTGTTCTAGCTTCTGGGTTAGCAATTGAACCTAGAGCTGAAAGAGCAGTAGGTGTTCCATAGTAATCAACCATTAGCTTCTGGAATAGAGCAGGGTTTGCTCTTCCAGTTCTAATAGTTGCAAAGTCTTCTTTAGCTGACTCGACAGCTTTGCCCATCTTCTCTGTGGCGGTTGCCAAGATCTCGTTAATCATGTTTCTCCTTATTTGTGAATCTAAAAATTACGCTCTTACGCGTGTTCCAATGTTTTTACCTAGAAGAGCCTTGGTGATGTTACCTTCAGGCTGCATACCAAATACCACCATTGGCATGTTGTTATCCATGCAGAGGCTAAATGCTGTTGAGTCAACAACCTTTAGCTTCTTGATAAGCGCTTCCTGGTAGGTAAGTTCTTCAATCTTCTTAGCCTTTGGATCCTTCTTGGGATCTGCTGAATAAACTCCATCAACACCGTTCTTAGCAACAAGAACCTCTGCTGCATGAATTTCTAGAGCACGCTGAGCTGCAACTGTGTCAGTTGAGAAGTATGGAAGACCAGCACCCGCACCGAAGATTACAACTCTTCCCTTTTCCATGTGACGGATAGCTTTTAGAGGAATGTAAGGCTCGGTAACCTGAGCCATTGAAATTGCTGACTGAACTCTAGTGTCACAGCCTGCTTGTTCTAGGAAATCTTGAAGGGCCAGAGCGTTCATGACTGTACCCAACATACCCATGTAGTCAGCTCGTGATCTATCCATACCGCGCTGGCTTAGTTCAGCTCCTCTAAAGAAGTTTCCTCCACCAACAACAATGGCAATCTCAACCTTCTTGGCTGCATCTGCAATCTCTTTAGCAATAGCTGAAACAACGTCTGGGTTCACTCCCAGGTTTCCAGCACCAAAGGCTTCACCCGATAACTTCAACAAAACGCGACGTGGGGTTGATGGCATGCTTATCCCTCTCAAAGACCTGTTCTTATCTAGTTTAGGCCCGCAAATGAAAAGGCTCGGTCTTTACAGACCGAGCCAATTCAATTTCAAGCTATTTGACTTATGCACCTACGCGGTAACGCACGAAAGCAGAGACGGTTAGACCGTGCTGCTCTAGAACCTTAGCCACGCTTAGCTTGTTGTCCTTAGCAAAGTCCTGCTCCAATAGGCAGTTTTCCTTGAAGAATCCCTTTACGCGACCTTCAACGATCTTCTCTAGTGCAGCCTCTGGCTTGCCTTCGTTACGAGCTGTTTCTCCTGCAATACGACGTTCGGTCTCAACGATTTCCGCTGGAACATCTTCTGCAGATAGGTAGGTTGGGCTGAATGCTGCGATGTGTACTGCAACATCGTGAGCTGTTTCAACATCTGATCCCTTGAACGCAACTAGAACACCAACCTGTGGAGGTAGGTCCTTAGATGTGCGGTGAAGGTAAGCGTCAATGTTGTCATCAGCGATAACTGAGATACGACGTAGCTCAACCTTCTCACCCATGATTGCAGCTTCGTCAGTGATTGAATCGCCAACAGTTCTACCTGCTGCAGGAGCTGCTAGAGCTGCTTCAACAGTCTCTGCACCAGCTGCTGCAATAGCGTCAGCAATCATTTCACCAAGAGCAACAAACTTGTCTGCCTTAGCAACGAAGTCTGTCTCACAAGCTAGTTCGATTAGGTAACCTTTGCCTGAAGCAACACGAGCAAGAACGATACCGTTGCTTGTTGTTCTTCCTTCACGCTTGGTAACACCCTTTAGGCCCTTAAGGCGAAGGAATTCCATCGCCTTATCGATGTTGCCATCAGCCTCGTCAAGTGCACCCTTGCAGTCCATCATTCCCGCGCCTGAACGGTCGCGCAGAGTCTTTACATCTGCAGCTGTGTAGTTAGCCATGATTATTCAGCTTCCTTTGTAGTTTCGGTTGATTCAACAGCTTCTGCTGGAGCTTCAGCTGCAGGAGCGTCAGCAACTGCTGCTGCTTCCTTAGCTAGGTAAGCTTCCTTCTGAGCTGCGTTGTCTAGAAGTGCTTGCTCCCAGTCAGCTAGAGGCTGTGCAGTCTCTGGCTTTGAATGACGTTCCTTTAGACCTTCTGCAACAGCATCAGCAATAACGCGAGTAAGCAGGTGAACTGAACGAATAGCATCGTCGTTTCCTGGAATACCGATTGTTACATCATCTGGATCACAGTTGGTGTCTAGGATTCCGATAACAGGAATGCCAAGCTTCTTCGCTTCAGTGATTGCTAGGTGCTCCTTGATTGTGTCAACAACCCAGATAGCTGAAGGAACCTTAGTTAGTGTGCGAACACCACCAAGAGTCTTTTCTAGCTTTACCTTTTCACGGCTAAGAATCAAAAGTTCTTTCTTTGTGTATCCGCTTGTCTTCTTGTCGTTGAAGTCCATGACTTCAAGTTCCTTTAGACGAGCTAGACGCTTTGAGACAGTCTGGAAGTTGGTCAATAGACCACCCAACCAACGCTCGTTGATGTAAGGCATGTTCACACGCTGTGCTTCGGTCGCAATAGCTTCCTGAGCCTGCTTCTTAGTTCCAACGAACATGATTGATCCACCTGAAGCAACTAGGTTCTTAGTGAACTCGTATGCCTGGTCGATGTGGGTTAGTGACTTAGCTAAGTCAATGATGTAGATGCCTGAACGATCAGTTAAGATGAATCGCTTCATCTTAGGGTTCCAGCGTCTGGTCTGGTGACCAAAGTGAACACCGCTGTCTAGCAGCTGGCGAACGGTTACTACTGCCATGGCAGTATCTCCTTTATGGCACAATAATGCGCCGATCAGTTGATTGTGAAAAGCGGTTGCTCAACACACCTGGTGCCGCATCCGATTTACCCTTGAAGCTTTGGGACTGACAAATCGATATGTTGTTCGACACGCGAAGTCGGCCCGCACACAAAAACCCTAAAATTTCTTCTTGGGATTTACGGCTGACCGCTAGTTATAAGCATAGCAGCGCTTCTAAAGGGTTTTCCACCCCTGAATGACTTCAAAAGTCAGAAAATACCTGGCTATCCAATACTTGAGAGATGCAACTAGCTAAACCACTTCTTTTGCTGCTTTTCAGCATCCCATTGACGCTCTTCCCCAGTCAATCACTGGGTCAAGAGCCAACACTAGCCTTGCCTCTAGCTAATCAGGAGCCTCAGGACACCCTAAATCACTACATAGCCCCAATGACCGAGTATGGCGAAGGTCATCGGGGCATTGACCTAGCCACATTAGTTGGAGATGAGGTCTTATCCCCTGCCAATGGGGAAATTAGTTTCTCTGGCAAAGTTGGCTTCCGAGAAGTTATCTCTGTGAAGTTTGGCAACAGCCTCACGGCCGCTATGGAACCAGTCTGCTCTGAGTTAGTCGAAGGAACTCAAGTCTTGATGGGAGACGTAATCGGGCTGGTATGTCAGCCAGAACCAGAATACGTCTGGCACTGTGAGGTGACCTGCCTGCACTTCGGCACAAGATCAGAAGCCGGATATTTCTCCCCGTTAGCCCTTATCGGTGGGTTATCTCCATCAAGACTTGTTTATCAGGCTCGAGGGTGAGCGTTCTTATATCCAGCTCTTAGTCTGTCCACTGAAACATGAGTATAGATCTGAGTGGTTCCAAGACTTGCATGCCCAAGAAGTTCTTGGACTGCTCGAAGATCCGCCCCACCATCTAAAAGATGAGTCGCTGCAGTATGTCTAAGTGTGTGAGGACCAGCCACACCGGTTGATGTGTTGACTAGAAGGGAAGCAACCAGTTGATAAACAGATCTCACTCCGAGTCTTTTACCTCGAGTGTTTAGAAGAAGTGCTTGCTCACCAGGTGCTGGGTTCAAAGCTCCTCTACGTTCAAGCCACTTATCTAATGCGTCCCTGGCTGGTAAACCAAAAGGAACAACTCTTTCCTTAGAGCCCTTACCAATTACTCGAATAACGTTTCTACCTAGATCTACAGAAACCAAATCCAAACCACAAAGTTCACTTACACGACAACCAGTTGCATACAGAAGTTCAAACACCAATAAATCTCTTACTGCTGAAGGATCTCCTTCAGCTGCCAGTGCTTTTAGCTGACCGAATACTTCTTCTAAGGAATCCTTAGCTACTACTTTTGGAAGATGTCTGTCCGCCTTAGGGGACTTCAATCTCTGCCCAGGGTCTGCAACGACTAAATCTTCTGAAGCTAGCCAAGCGGTGAAAGAACGAATTGCTGCACTCTTGCGAGCCAATGTGCTTTTGGCTGACTGTCTCTGACTTACTTCCCATAGCCAATCTCGCAATAGTTCTAGATCAATGTCTTTTACTGCGGTGACTTGTTTGCTTTCTAGGTAATTTGCAAGATCAAGGACATCGCTTAGATAGCTCTTAACCGTGTTGGCAGAGTAACCGCGAGCAGCATCAAGGTTGTCGGCAAACCGCTGACCTTGAATTGCTACTTCACTCTGCATACTTCAAAGCGTATTTGAAGTTTTGACCCAGCCACTGGAGGTTGGAATAACTAGACCTAATCTTGCTAGTGATTCCAAAGCAAAACCTGCCTCACTAAGTGTCATTCCAGAAATTGCAGCGACTCTCTCGATTCCCTGCTCGAAATAGCCAAAGCTATCTAGAACTCTTGTTTGAGTGCCTGACAAACCAGTGTTTGTAGTCAAACTTTGGTTTCTCACACCCAAGAGTTCTTCCAAATCAGCAGGAGTGCAGATGAGTTCAGCTCTGCGTTCTTTGATTAGGCGATGGCAGCCAGCTGATCTTGTTGAGTTGATTGGCCCTGGAACAGCACCAACAGGTCTGTCCAATTCATTTGCATGCCCAGCTGTATTTATAGAACCTGACTTGAAGCCAGCTTCGACAACAACGGTTGCCTGCCCAATAGCGGCGATCAATCTATTTCGTTGCAGAAATCTCCAACGTGCAGGTGCTGTTCCTGGCGGCATCTCAGACATAACAGCGCTAGTTACTTTTATTTCTTCAAAGAGATCTAAGTTTCTAGGTGGATAAAGACGATCTAAACCCCCTGCCATAACTGCGACTGTCTTACCCCCAGCTAGAAGTGCACTCTTGTGTGCACAAGCATCTATTCCTAACGCTCCGCCGGAAATAGTGACAAAACCATTTCTTACAGCAGCACTCACCAAGTCACGAGTTACTTCAAGACCATAGCCGCTGGCAACTCTTGATCCAACAACTGAGATTGTCGAAGAGTTCTCAAATACTTTTTGATTACCCAACACCCAGAGCACAGATGGTGCCGAGTCTCCTAAGTCAACAAGCCCTCTCGGCCAGAGAGGTGAATCTGAGGAGAGAAGAAAACCATCGAGTGACTTAAGTGTTTCTATCGCTCGATCAACATTGACTGTTGCCAGTCGCCTTTGCCAACACTCAAGTGAGTCCTCAAGTGTGGAAATAAATTGAGGCGCTCTAAAGAAGTCCTCATTTAGAAGAGGAAGGATATCTTTTGCTGACTTAGCTCGTCTGATTTCAAATAGTGACTCTTCTACTCCGAGAATTCTTCTGAGCATTCCGGCAACAGAATCGCCTGGCTCACACAACAAACTCCAGGTAGCGGCAGCTCGTAATTTATCTTCATTCACAAAGTGAGTTTGAAGGACTTACTGCTGTTTGGGTTATCTGTTTTTGAAACTGTGGAGAAGTAGGGGCTACTCGCCTACTGTTAGTTCCTTAGGTAGGTCGAATGCCTTACCGGTTAGTTCTTCGATGTTTACGTCTTTGAATGTTAGAACTCTTACAGTCTTCACAAAGCGATCTGTTCTATAGATGTCCCAGACCCAGACATCGGTCATGACTAGTTCAAAATAGAAATCTGTTGCTGTGTCAATGCGCTTGAAGTCAACTTCATTAGCAAGATAGAGTCTTCGCTCTGTTTCAATGACAAATCTAAAGGTGTCTGCGACAGTTCTATACTCACGGAACAGAGCTAGCTCTGCCTCGCGGTCATAATCGTCAAATTCGTTCTCATCCATGTGGCTAAAAGTCTATCTCGCAAGAATCTTGGTTAGCCAACTCAGGCGATGAACTGGGGATGGTCCGTGTTCCCGAAGAGCAGCTATGTGGCCCTCTGAGGCGTAGCCCTTGTTGGAATCTAGGTAGTAGCTTGGGTGGACTTCATGAACCTCAAGCATCAGCCTGTCCCTAGTGACCTTGGCAACCACAGATGCAGAGGCAACAGAGACACAGTCTCGGTCGGCCTTAGTCTTGACGGTTACAGGCATCCCCAGAGCCTTATCCCCTAGCCAGTTATGCGAACCGTCAAGAATCATCATGACTCCGTCTTTGGCGATAGCTTCCCTAAGAGCTGGATCTCTGACCAGTTGCTCAAGGGCTCTAAAGCCAGCAAGGCTAAGGGCTTCAACTATTCCTTTGGATTCAATCTCCTCAACGGTGGCCATACCAACCGCCCAACCGCTAACCCATGAACAAACGAGTGGATAGATTTCTTCACGTGTCTTCTCAGAAATAAGTTTGCTGTCCTTGAGTTTCACAGGCCAGCTCTGAAGATCTCGTTGGTTATCTAGAAGGGCAACGCCGACCGCTACAGGTCCAGCAATTGATCCTCTACCAACTTCATCTATGCCGATTACGAATCGAGTTCCCGTTTCAAAAAACGAGTTCTCGAAACTAAGGCTTGGGAGTTGGGACGTCTTTGAAGACATTTGGGTAGTTATCCAACCAGGTGAAATGCTGGAACGGCCAAGAAATTACGAAGGCACGTCCAACAACATAGTTCTTTGAAACAAAACCCTTACCCGGAGTGTCAGGGTGATATCTTGAATCTTCGCTGTTTCCTCTGTTATCTCCCATTACCCAGAATGAATCCTTAGGGACTGTCACATCGAATTCAGTGTTCGAAGGATTGGAGTCTTTAGCTAGATAAGGTTCGATGATTGCTTTGCCGTTGACGGTTATGCGGTTATCAACATCGCAACAAACAACTCGGTCTCCGCCTTTACCAATAACTCTTTTCACGAGGTGTTGGTTGTTATCAGGAGTAGTTAGCCCTGCAATAGAAAGTACAAAGTCGCCAACTTGCTGCAGTGGGTTAGTAACAGGCTCTCTCTCGATGGTGCCTAGCCATCCACCTGGATCTTTAAAGACAACTACATCGCCTCGTTCCAAAGGAATAATGTCTGGAACTAGTTGATTCACCATGATTCGATCGTTGATCTGCAAAGTATCAAACATCGAACCTGATGGGATGTAGAAAGTTCTAATTAGAAATGACTTGATTAGAAAAGAGATTGCTAAAGCTGAGACAAGGATTACAACGGTGTCGATAATAAAAGCGAGCAAGACGTGCTTTGCTTTTAGTTTTCTTACCTTCTCACGCTGCGCTTTGAAAGGCCCTTTGATTGGCTTTTCAACTTTTTCTTTTTTAGCCATGATGGAAGGTTATTGCCCTTACCTGTGAACTGTCTAAGAACTAGTTAGCAGAAGTTGTGTTGTCGCGCTTTTCGCGGATCTTCGCCTTCTTACCACGCAGGTCGCGTAGGTAGTAAAGCTTCGCACGACGAACAGCACCACGAGATACAAGTTCAATCTTGTCGATGACTGGGGAGTGAATTGGGAAAGTTCTTTCAACACCAACCTGGAAAGTTACCTTACGAACAGTGAATGTCTCGCGGACACCAGCACCTGAACGACGGATAACAACACCCTGGAAAACCTGCACACGGCTACGGTTACCTTCAATGATGTTTACGTGGACCTTTACGTTGTCTCCTACGCGGAATGCTGGGACATCGGTCTTTAGGTTTGGTAGATCTACTGAATCTAGAATTTGCATTTTTCTGCCTTCTGTTCTTGCCTGCAGGTCAATAACGGGTATCTGTTAGTTTCTGGATTTGGTGCTGTTCCCTAATCTCCCCTGCGGCAGAGCTTTATTTAGGCAACCTGTACATCTTGCCACAAAAACTCAAGCCAAGCAACGCTAGCCCTCTAGAAGGTCCGGTCTAACTGCCTTAGTTCTCTCAAGTGACTGCTCTTTACGCCATTTAGCTATCTCAGCGTGGTTGCCACCTCTAAGCACCTCAGGAACATCCAGTCCTTGCCAAGAAGCAGGCTTTGTATAGCTTGGATACTCCAATAGACCATCTGAGTGAGACTCTTCAGTAAGGCTCTCGGCATTGCCGATAACACCAGGAATCAGACGAGCAATAGCCTCAATCATGGCTAGAGCTGCTACTTCCCCACCGTTTAGTACGTAATCACCAAGGCTTACAAGTCTTACCTCGGCCTTATCTTGAGCCCAATCAAAGACTCTCTGATCAATACCCTCATAGCGACCACAGGCAAACACGATGTGTTCTTTTGAAGAAAGTTCTTGAGCGGTAGCTTGCTTGAACAGTTCTCCTGCGGGAGAAGGAACAATCAAGACAGTCGAACCATCAGGGTTTAGGAGCTCATCTAGTGCTTCACCCCAAGGTTCAGGCTTCATAAGCATGCCTGCTCCGCCACCATAAGGGCTGTCATCAACAGTTTTGTGTTTGTCGTGGGTGTAATCACGAAGATCTACAGCCTTGAAATCAATTACTTTGTTCTCTTGAGCTTTACCCAAAAGGGAGATATCCAGAGCTGAGAAGTACTCAGGGAAGATTGTTACAGCCTGAATCTTCATTACTCAGATTCAATCTCTTCAAATAGGCCGTTTGGTGGTGTGACAGTAACTGTCTTAGCCTCAATGTCTACTGAAGGGACAATAGCCTTCACAAAAGGAACCATAACTTCCCGCTCATCTTTGGTTAGAACAATAAGCATGTCTTGGGCTGGGAAGTGTTCAACTCGAACAACTGAACCAACTTCAACACCATCACGGATGACACTTAGCCCGACTAGTTGCTGGTCATACCAAGCATCTGGTTCAGTTGGAAGCTCTTCAAGGTTTTGATCAACAAGCAAGATTGCTTTGATTAGAGTTTCTGCTGCTTCTCTTGTTTCTACTCCTTCAAGGAATAGAACTGGCTGAGCGTTATACATTCTCATCTCTTTGACGGTTATTGATTTACCGTGCCAAGGAGAAGTCTCTGGAACTTGGAGTTGGAATGTTGCTCCTGGAACAAAACGTTCGTTAGGAGTGTCGGTGTATAGCTCTAGCTTGATAGCACCTTTTAGGCCGTGGGCCTTTAATAACCGACCGACCCTGAGGGTGGTCTGCTTAGAAATTGTTATCTACTACGTCTACGCGCACCTTCTTGCCATCGGCAAGAGCGTTAATGATGGTGCGGAGGGCTTTGGCAGTGCGTCCGTTGCGCCCGATTACTCGGCCAAGGTCGTCAGGGTGAACGTGAATCTCTAACAAATCTCCACGATTGGTTGAGCGTTCAGTGACGTTGACATCCTCAGGATGATCAACAATACCTTTGACCAAGTGTTCGAGCGCAGCGGATAACACTTTATTAAGCCTCTTTGGTTTCTTCAGCTTCAGCAGGTGAACCTTCTGAAACTTCGTCAGCTGCAGCAACTTCTGCTGCTGCTTCTTGTACAACTTCAGCTGCTTCTGCCGCAACTTCTTCAGCTGCAACTTCTGCAACTACTTCAGCTGCTGCTTCTACAACGTCTTCTAGGTTGCCTTCAGCTACTGCTGCATCAACAACTGCATCGACTACGTCTTCTGCAACCTTGTCAGCCTGCTTCTTAACAACGATCTCTTCACGAGGCTTTAGAACTGGCTTCTTCTTTGTGTCAGCTTCGAAAACTGCCTTAGGAATCTGAGGTAGGACGGTGTTCTTTGCAGAAGCGTCACCCTTCGACTTCTGGTAGTCACCGGTTAGCTTTAGAAGAGCTAGTACCTGCTCGGTTGGTTGTGCACCAACACCTAGCCAGTACAGAGCACGCTCTGAGTTAACTTCAATGATTGATGGGTGGTTAGTTGGTACGTAACGACCGATCTCTTCGATAACGCGACCATCACGTGCTTTACGTGAATCTGCTACGACGATACGGTAGTGAGGCGTCTTCAGTTTTCCGAGACGCTTTAGGCGGATTTTTACAGCCACAATGCTCCTGTTTATGAATTGGGGCGAACAATCAACCGTGAGCGTGGGGGCACACTCGGTAGAAAAGCTCTAATGGGTTGCCCATTCAACTTGGTTAGAGGGTCAAGCTGCAGGCAACCTCTCTATTCTGCCAGAAATTATTGGCAGGAGCAACCAACTATCCCCCTAAACCGAAGGATGATCCTGAATTTCCCTGCTTAGGAGGTTGAATACCTGCTATTTCTGCAGCTCGTTTAGCTGGATTACCTGATTTGCTACCCTTTTTGGCTTTGCCCTTGTTCTGTTTAGGCATAGCTGCCCTGCCCATACCCGGAGGCATTCCTGGAATTCCTGGGTTTCCACCCTTAGCCATGGTCTTCATCATCTTGGCTGCCTGCTCGAACCTGTTGACCAATGAGTTCACATCGGTAACTGTCATTCCTGAACCCTTAGCAATACGAAGCCTTCTTGAACCATTGAGAATCTTTGGGTCTCTTCGCTCTTTAGGGGTCATTGCCCTGATGATGGCTTCAGTGTGTGCAATCTCTTTTTCATCGATGTTGTCTAGCTGACCTTTTAGCTTTCCAGCTCCAGGCATCATCGCAAGCATGTTCTTGATGGAGCCCATCTTTTTGATCTGCTGCATCTGCTCTAGGAAGTCTTCAAGAGTAAAG
>JBJOQP010000001.1:0-111657 GCA_046049845.1 Actinomycetota bacterium | reverse complement strand
CAAAAAGCATCTAGGGGCGTCGAGTATAAAGGCTGAATACTTCTTCGCAATTGACTCAACCAAAATGGTTGACTGCAATATGGAGGAGCTGGCAGCCAAATTTGATGGGCTATCTATCGCTACACACATGTTGCTATCTAACGACTCTTGGGTTCCAACCTGTCACGCTCTAGGGCTCAAAGTTTGGGTTTACACAGCACGTGCTGAGAAGGCAACAACAACCATTGAGGCTTACTACGAAGAACTCATCCAAACCGGAGTTGATGGCATATTTGCTGACCAACCAGACCTTTTGCGGCGTGTGTTGGACGAGCGTGGCTAATCTGTCAGTTGGGCAACCTAAAATAACTAAGTCATGTCTTGGATTGAACCCACAAACTCATCAAAGCTTCTAGAAGGTCTAAACCCTCAGCAAGCTGAAGCTGTCCTATACAGAGGACCAGCTCTTTTGATTGTTGCTGGAGCTGGGTCAGGTAAGACTAAAGTCCTAACTCACCGTATTGCTCACCTACTAGAGCAAAGAGAAGCCTGGCCTTCTCAGATCCTGGCTATTACCTTCACTAATAAAGCAGCTGCCGAGATGCGTGAGCGTATCAAGCTACTTGTAGGAGACCCTGAGGGTATGTGGATTCGTACCTTCCACTCTGCTTGCCTCCAGATTCTAAGAAGAGAAGCAGAGCGACTAGGACACAACTCAAACTTCACCGTCTATGACACAGGTGACTCTAGAGCCCTAATCAAGAGGCTAATCAAAGCCGGTGGTCATGATATTGACAGCCTCAAGGCTCAAGTTGTTGCCTCTGTAATTAGCAAGGCTAAGAACGAATTACAAACTGCTGAAGATTTCGCAGCCAACATAGATACCAAGAACCCTAAGTCGCAGGCTATTGCTGAAGTGTTCCTTGCCTATGAAGCAGAGAAGAAACGCAACAACGCTTTTGATTTCGATGACCTAATTGGTGAAACCGTATTCCTACTCAGAGCCTTCCCTGAGGTAGCGGCTAACTACCAACGTAAATTTAGACATGTTCTGGTTGATGAGTACCAAGACACCAACCACGCTCAATATGCATTGATTAGAGAACTCACTAAGGCAGCTGATCCAAAGTTCGCTCAGCCTGATGGCAAGACCGGAGAGCTACTAGGTCCTGCATCACTAACCGTCGTTGGTGATAGCGACCAGTCAATCTATGCATTCCGCGGTGCTGACATTAGAAACATCTCTGAGTTCAGCAAAGACTTCCAAGGTGCACACACCATCTTGCTAGAGCAGAACTATCGTTCAACCCAGAACATCTTGTCTGCAGCTAACGCTGTGATTGCAAAGAACTTTGACAGACCAGACAAGAATCTTTGGACTGATGCTGGAGCTGGCGAGAAGATTGTTCAGTTCACAGCAGTTGATGAGAGACATGAAGCTGGCTTCATTGTTGATCAGATTCAAGAACACCATGGTGATGGGGTTGCTTACTCTCAAATGGCAATTCTTTATAGAACTAACGCCCTAACCCCAAGCATTGAAGCAGAGCTGAAGTCGCAAAGAGTTCCTTACGCAGTTATCGGTGGTTTGAAGTTCTATGAGCGTAAAGAAATTAAAGATGCCCTTGCTTACCTAACTGCTGTTTCAAATGGTAGAAACGATGAAGCAGTTAGAAGAATTATCAATGAGCCTGGTCGCGGTATCGGGGATAAGACTGAACTCAAGATTGCTGAGTTAGCTAGAAAGAACGACATTAGTTTCCGAGAAGCATTGTCTTACTCAACGGAATTGGGACTTGGCCCAAAGCTCACAGAAGCCATCGGCAAGTTTGCTAATCTTCTTGATTCCCTAGAGCAGATGTCTCACACATCAAAGATCAGTGATGTTCTGATTGAAGCCTTGGTTAGATCTGGCTATCGCTATGGACTCGAGATGAGCAGAGATCCTCAAGATGAAGCAAGAGTTGAAAACTTAGATGCTCTTGTTGGTCAGGTGGTTGAGTATCAACTAAGAAACCCTGAAGCCACACTGGCTGATTACCTAGCCGAAATTACCTTGGCTGCAGCAGCGGATGAAATTGATGATGGTTCCGGTCAAGTTTCACTAATGACCCTCCACACCGCTAAAGGTTTGGAATACCCAGTTGTCTTCATCGCAGGTTTGGAACAGGGCACCCTTCCACACATGAGATCTTTCGAAGAAATTGGTGGCCTAGCTGAAGAGCGCCGGTTGTTCTATGTGGGAATCACTAGAGCCATGAGACTGCTGTATCTGACTATCGCTATGCAGAGAACCTTGTTCGGGCAATTGAACTCAACCATGCCTTCTAACTTCTTGTTAGATATCCCAGTTGAGCTAATCGACCAAAGGGGAGCTGAACGCGAAACCCCTAGGTATCAGCCAAGGGCAGTTGGAACTGGCTATGACAGACCTGTCAGAGAAAAGAAGGTCTGGGATAACGCCATCACTACTGTCAGGAACAATGAGGGGCTAGTTCTTTCGGTTGGGGACAAGGTGGTTCATGAGGCCTTTGGTCCAGGGACTGTTCTGGAGACCACTGGCGAGGGAGCTAGGCAGACTGCTGAGATTAGATTTGAAAAGGTAGGCACTAAGCGCCTGATGGTGCGGGTGGCACCTATCGAGAGGCTCTAAACTGGTCTTTGGTGCACGCTCTTCAGTGCCCTTTTTGTGAATGGAATCATAAGTGGATTTATTTGAATATCAAGCCCGAGACATGTTCGAGGCTCACGGAGTCCCTGTTCTACAGGGCCTAATCGCAGACACCCCAGAGGAAGCCGCTGCAGCAGCTGCCAAGATTGGTGGCACAGTTGTGGTCAAAGCCCAGGTTAAAGCTGGCGGCCGAGGCAAAGCCGGTGGTGTGAAGCTAGCTCATAACCCAGAAGAGGCTAGAGCAGCTGCAGAAGCTATTTTGAAATTGACTATCAAGGATCTTCCTGTCAATCGCGTAATGATTGCTCAGGGAGCGGCCATTGATAAGGAGTACTACTTCTCTGTGCTGCTAGATAGAAGCAACAGAACCTTCCTTTCTCTTTGCAGCGTTGAAGGTGGAATGGAGATTGAGCAGCTAGCTGAAGAGCGTCCAGATGCTCTTGCCAAGATTGCAATTGATGCAACCCAAGGAATTGATCTAGCTAAGGCATTAGAAATTGCTAAGGCCGGTGGGTTTAGCGATGACATCGCAGCCAAGGTTGCTCCAGTATTCGTGAAGCTATACGACGTCTTCGTAAAAGAAGATGCCACATTGGTTGAAGTAAACCCTCTAATTCTCAGCAAGGATGGCGAGATCATCGCTCTTGATGGCAAGGTCTCTCTGGATGACAATGCAGAGTTCCGTCACCAAAGAGAAGAGATGGAACGCGATCAGCTTGATCCCCTGGAGGCCAAGGCTAAAGAAGCAGATTTGAACTACGTCAAGCTTGACGGTGAAGTTGGAATCATCGGTAACGGTGCAGGTCTTGTAATGTCAACACTTGATGTTGTTGCTTACGCAGGTGAGAGACACGGTGGTGTGAAGCCAGCTAACTTCCTAGACATCGGTGGTGGTGCTTCTGCTGAAGTTATGGCTGCAGGTCTAGACGTAATCCTTGGTGACCCTCAGGTGAAGAGCGTGTTCGTAAACGTCTTCGGTGGAATCACAGCCTGTGATGCTGTTGCAAATGGAATCGTTGGAGCGCTTGCTACTCTCGGTTCTTCTGCAACTAAGCCTCTAGTTGTTCGCCTTGACGGCAACAACGTAGTTGAAGGTCGAAAGATTTTGGCTGATGCAAATCACCCACTGGTAACTGTTGTTGACACTATGGATGAAGCTGCTGATAAAGCTGCTGAACTCGCTAACCGCTAAAGAGAGATTTAAGTAATGTCTATTTTTCTAGATAAGAACAGCAAGATCATCGTTCAGGGCATGACTGGCTCTGAAGGTATGAAGCACACTCAGAGAATGCTCAAGGGCGGTTCAAACATTGTTGGTGGTGTGAACCCTCGCAAAGCGGGTGAAACAGTAACAGTTGATGGCACTGACCTTCCAGTGTTCGGATCAGTAGCTGATGCAATGGCTGCAACCGGAGCAAACGTTTCTGTCATCTTCGTTCCACCAGCTTTCGCTAAGTCAGCTGTGATGGAAGCTATTGATGCTGCTATTGAGCTAGCAGTTGTGATCACTGAGGGTATCCCAGTTCACGACTCAGCTAGCTTCTGGGCATACAGCGTTTCAAAGGGAAACAAAACCAGAATCATCGGCCCCAACTGCCCTGGAATCATCAGCCCAGGAAAATCTAATGCTGGTATTACCCCTTCAGACATCTCAGGTCCTGGCCCTATCGGTCTTGTGAGCAAGTCAGGTACCTTGACCTATCAAATGATGTACGAGCTTCGTGACATTGGTATCTCAACCGCTATTGGTATTGGTGGAGACCCAGTTATCGGAACTACCCACATTGATGCTCTTGCTGCTTTTGAGGCAGACCCAGAAACTAAAGCAATCGTGCTCATCGGTGAAATTGGTGGTGACAGCGAGGAGAAAGCTGCTGCATACATCAAGGACAACGTGACTAAGCCTGTAGTTGCCTACGTTGCAGGTTTCACTGCTCCAGAAGGTAAGACCATGGGTCACGCGGGAGCTATTGTTTCAGGATCTGCTGGAACTGCTCAGGCTAAGAAAGAAGCATTCGAAAAAGTCGGTGTGAAGGTAGGCAAGACTCCAAGCGAGACTGCAGCCCTAATGCGCGGTGTTATCGCAAGCCTGTAGCTCATGCGTATAAAGGCATTTGCTAGAGGAGCACTGGGAGCAGCTTTTGTTGTTGCTATTGGCTTCTTCAGCATCTTTGCCCTAAACATTACAACTTGGCTCATTGAGCAAACCCAAGGTGCATCTTTCCAAACTGTTTTGCAGGACTCTTCAAGAACTTGGTTGAGTGCCCACGGTGTTCCTATCTTGTTTGCTGAAGGCAAAGTTGCAGGACTAAAAGTTCCAGCATTTGTTTATGACTTGATCCCTCTAGGGTTCTCATTACTTATTGGTTGGGCAGCGTTTCGATCAGGCAGGAAGCTAAGTGGCGAAAAGCATTTAACTTTTGGTTGGCTCGGAGCAATTCTTTCTTACCTACTAGTTTCAGTTTTGATTGTCACATCTGCAGTCACTAAAGCAATCTTCGTAGTTCAGTGGCAAGGCGTCTTTATCCCAACTGTTCTATTTGTAGTTATTCTCATAACAGGCTCACTAGTTGCTGAACCGATTCTCTACGAGGACTCTGAACCATCAGAGCTCAGAGAACGAGTTAGACAGTTCTTCATAGGCACTGCCGATAAATTGCCTTGGGCTGTGAAGCCACTAATTGGTCCAGCCCTACGCGCTGGCACAGGTGTTGTTGCCGCAATGAGTGCGGTTAGTGCAATCATCATTTCGGTTTTATTGGCAGTCAACTGGATTGAAATCATCAAGCTTTATCAGTCGCTACAACTTAGTTTCCTTGGAACATTCACCGTGAGCACCGGACAGTTGGCTCTAATGCCAAACCTGATTGCTTTTGGAAACGCATGGCTAACTGGCGTTGGTTTCTCTGTTGGTCAAGGATCTCAAGTAAGCCCTCTAGTCACAGAACTAGGCCCGCTACCTGCCATTCCAATGTTGGCTGCTCTTCCTGTTTCAAGCAGCAGCCTTGGAATTTTGTTTGTTCTGGTTCCACTACTGGCTGCATTCTTTGCAACTCTTCTTGTGAAATCACATACTGCTGACCTTAGATTCAACTATGCGTCAGCTACCACAGCAGCTATTTCTCTGGGACTATCTATCGGTTTGGTAGCAGCTGTGGAGATGTGGATTCTGGTCGAACTAGCAAGCGGTTCTCTAGGGCCAGGCAGAATGAGCCTGGTTGGCAGCAATCCTTGGCTAGTAGCTGGCATTACATTTGCTGAAGTTAGCATTGCCTCTGTCTTGGCTGCATTCTTCAGTGCTCGACCAGATGGTGCTGACACAGAACTAATCAAGAGAATCTCGGGCGGTAAAGTTAGAAAATGATATCTGTTCTTGTTCTCATCTCAGGCAGCGGATCAAACCTCCTCTCCTTGCTAAAAAAGAGTGAAAACCCTCTTTACCCAGCCAAGATTGTTGCGGTTGGATCTGACAAGAATGCTGCGGGGTTAGAGCATGCCGAGCTGTATGAGGTAGACACCTTTGTTGTGAACCCAGAGAGATTCGCATCGAGAGAGCTATGGGCTGAAACTCTTCTAGCCAATGTTCAGCACCATCAACCAGATCTAGTTGTCTTAGCTGGATTTATGAAGGTGCTTCCAGCAAACTTTGTAGCTGCACTCAAAGGCAAGCTAATTAACATCCACCCAAGCTTGCTACCTGAATTCAAAGGAGCACACGCAGTTAGAGATGCTCTCGCTGCCGGTGCAACTAAGACCGGTGTGACCATTCACTATGTTGACGAAGGTGTTGACACAGGGGAGATCATTATTCAAAGCGAAGTCTTGATTCAACCGAATGACAATGAGGCCATTCTCCATGAGCGAATCAAGTTGGTTGAGCATGAACTCCTTGCTTCAACTATTGAACAACTCGCACAAAATCTAAAATCAACAGCAAAACTTTAGAGTTAGGGATCTCATTGTCAGCACAAAATGAATACACACCTGCGGACTACCGTCATCGTGACCGAGTTGCAGTCAGAAGAGCACTCATCTCTGTCAGCGACAAGACTGGCCTAATCGAGTTAGCGACAGCTCTATCTGAAGCTGGAGTGTCTATTGTTTCTACAGGCTCAACTGCAAGCTCAATTAGAAATGCTGGTATTGAAGTTACTGAGGTTGTTGAAGTAACTGGTTTCGCTGAGGCACTCGATGGTCGCGTGAAGACTCTTCACCCCAAGATTCACGGTGGACTGCTTGCTGATTTACGTCTAGTGAATCACGAGGAGCAACTCCGCAATCTAGAGATCGAACCTTTTGAACTAGTGGTTGTGAACCTATACCCATTTGTCAGCACTGTTGCATCTGGGGCTAAGGGTGATGCTGTTGTTGAGCAAATTGATATTGGTGGGCCAGCAATGGTTAGAGCAGCGGCTAAGAACTACGCGAACGTTGCCATCGTCGTTGATCCAAGCAAGTATGAAAGCATCATCAAGGCTGTGGCTGAAGGCGGAACACTGCTAGCTGAGAGAAAAGAATTGGCAGCCTTAGCTTTTGCTCACACATCTCGCTATGACAGTGCTGTTGCAAGCTGGTTTGCTGACGAAGTTGAGGCTGCAGCGCTATCGAACCAGCCAAAGGCCACAGCACTAAAGAACCCAGGGTTCCCTCAGCACATTGAAGTAGATGCTGAACTCTTGAGTGTTCTTAGATATGGTGAGAATGCTCACCAGGCTGGAGCCATCTACAGAAACACCAGTCCTATGGCTGTATCGGGTATTGCCCAGGCGAAGCTTCACAACGGCAAAGAGATGTCATACAACAACTACGTTGATGCAGATGCTGCCGTTAGAACAGCCTATGACTTTGATGAACCAGCGGTAGCCATTATCAAGCACGCTAATCCTTGCGGTATTGCGGTAGCACCTAAAGATGCAACAGATCCAATTGCTGCAGCTCACTCAGCTGCGTTCCTATGTGACTCTGTTAGTGCCTACGGAGGGGTAGTTGCTGCCAACAGAACAGTGACTATGGGTATGGCTTTGAACTTGATTGACATCTTCACAGAGGTGCTGATTGCTCCAGGCTATGAGCTAGAAGCGCTACGACTTCTGATCGAACGTAAGAAGAACTTGAGAATCTTAGAACTACCTAAGAACTACAGCCGTGAATCACATGAGATTAGATACATCTCCGGTGGTTTCCTAGTCCAAGAACAAGACACTTTCCTAAACTTCTCTACTAACAACTGGAAGCTTGTTAGCGGAGCTAAACCAGATGAGAAGACTATGGCAGATCTAGTGTTTGCATGGCGTGCAGTTCGTGCCGTGAAGTCCAATGGAATTCTTCTGGCTAAAGAAGGTTCATCAATTGGTATTGGTATGGGCCAAGTTAACAGAGTTGACTCTTGCAAGTTAGCAGTCTCTAGAGGAGATCTAAGAGTTCAAGGCTCTGTTGCAGCCAGCGACGCATTCTTCCCATTCGCAGATGGATTACAGATTCTGATTGATGCAGGAGTTAAAGCTGTTGTTCAGCCTGGCGGATCAGTTCGTGATGAAGAGATTATTGCTGCAGCTAAGGAAGCTAAGCTCACCATGTTCTTCACTGGTGAGCGTCACTTCTCTCACTAGAGGTTAGCTACGTCTGCTTGCTTAGCTCTAACAGCTTCAGCAGCAACCTTCAGTGCTTCAAGCTCTTCAGCATCAAGTGGTGTTTCAACAATCTGCTTGATTCCACCCTTGCCTAGTTTGGCTTCAACACCAAGGTAAACACCTGAGATTCCAAATTCACCATCAACCCATGCACAAACAGGGAATACCATTCCGCTGTCTTCGTGAACAGCCTTTGCCATACGAGCAACAGCTGCACTTGGCGCATAGTAAGCAGAACCAGTCTTTAGAAGAGCAACAATCTCTGCTCCACCATTACGAGTCTTATCAACTAGTTCAGCAACCTTGTCAGCACCTAAAACTTCGATGATTGACTTGCCGTTGACTGTTGAAACTGAAGGAACTGGAACCATGGTCTCACCGTGAGAACCAAGAGTTAGAGTCTTCACATCTGCAATGTTTGCTCCGGTAGCTTCTGCTACGAAGTTAGTGAAACGAGCGGTGTCCAGAATTCCAGCCTGACCGATTACTCGTTCCTTAGGGAATCCAGATGCCTTCTGAGCAAGGGCAGTCATCTCGTCAAGTGGGTTTGAAACTACAAGAATTACAGCATTTGGAGCATACTTGGCGATGTTCTTAGCTACTCCGCCAACGATGCCTGCGTTGACCTCTAGAAGATCCATACGGCTCATGCCTGGCTTACGTGGAAGACCTGCTGTGATGATGACGATGTCGCTATCTGCGATGGCTTCATAGCCTGTTCCATCGGCCTGGGTGCTAGCTCCAACAACCTTGGTCTCAAAGCCCTCGATAGAGCGAGACTGGTTGATGTCTAGGGCAATACCCTCTGGCTTGCCTTCCAAGATGTCGGTTAGGACAACGGTGTCGAAGATGTCATATTCAGCTAGACGCTGGGCTGTGGTGGTTCCGTAGAAACCTGAACCAATTACTGAGACTTTACCGTGGCGGGCCATGATGCATTTGCTCCTTGAGGGCTGAATGAGGGTGTTGAGAAGGTATATTTCAATGTATAGCCTACAACTTTAGATAGACTGAAAGGCTTTGGTAAGACCGCAACTTACCCCTGGTGAAAGCCCACTTACAGATTTAGGTAGTTTTTGGAAACGAAGAAATTAGGCACCGTTCGGACTTTGCTCCGAATCTTCCCTTACGCCAAGAAGGCGTTGCCGAGGGTTGTTTTGGGCACACTCGCAGCTATCGCGGGCCACATGTTCGCCCTAGCCATTCCGGGCTACCTGAAGAGCTTGTTTGACACCCTAGAAAACAACACCAATTTTGAAACCCTGCTTTTTGCTGTCTTTGCCGTTCTAGGCATGGGTCTTCTCGAAGCAGTTATGGTGCTACTTCGCAGATGGTTGGTACTTACCCCAGGAACACATGTTGAAGCTGGGCTTAGAAGAACCCTTTACGCAAAACTGCAAGATCTAGAAGTTGCTTTCCACGACAAGTGGCCTAGCGGCCAGCTGCTGTCTCGTGCTTCAAGCGATCTGAGCATGATTAGACGTTGGCTCTCTTTCGGTCTAGTTCTATTGGTGGCAAACCTATTTACCATCGTGGTTGGTTTCACACTTCTTTTCTCATACAACTGGATTCTGGCAACAGTATTCTTCGTCATCATGTCCCCGCTATGGGTTCTAGGTTTCAGATTTGAGAAGGATTACCACGCAACTGCTCGTTTGAGTCAAGACCAAGCTGGAGATCTTGCTACCTCAGTTGAGGAGAGCGTTCACGGTATTCGAGTTATCAAGTCTTTCGGTCGCGGCTCATTTATGACTGAGAAGTTTGCTAGAGATGCTCTCAAACTTAGAGGCACAGAACTAAATAAAGCCAAGATGGTTGCCAACCTTTGGTTCTACTTCTCAACAATCCCAGCTCTTGCTACCGGTATTTATCTGCCGCTTGGAATCTGGCAAATTGTTGAAGGAAACATGACTATTGGTGTCTTGCTTTCATTCATCCTTACAACTCGAATTCTGCACTGGCCAATCGACTCACTAGGTTTCCTCTTGTCAATGACCATTGATGCAAGATCTGCAGTGGAGCGATTCTTTGAAGTTATTGATACCAAGGTGGACATTTCTGATCCTGAGAATCCAAAGACCATCACAGAGCCTAAGGGTCGTCTTGTCTTTGAAGATGTTAACTTTAGATATGCAGATGCTCCAGCTGAACAAAGAGACCTTATTGATGGAGTGAACCTAGAGATTGAACCAGGAGAGTCAGTAGCTCTAATTGGTATCACTGGTTCTGGCAAGACATCACTAACCGCTCTTGCCACAAGACTCTATGAAGTAACCGGTGGTTCAGTGAAGCTCGACGGTGTTGATGTTAGAGATCTAAGTAGAGAAGAACTAAGAGCTCACATCGCAATGGCTTTCGAAGACTCCACTCTGTTCAGTGACACAATTCGCAACAACGTATTGCTAGGTAGACCTGAGAGCACCGAAGAAGAATTAGCTCAGGCTCTGGAGATTGCTCAGGCAGGATTCGTTTATGACCTACCAGATGGTTTGGATACCAAGATTGGTGAAGAAGGTCTTTCACTTTCAGGTGGTCAAAGACAACGTATTGCACTAGCTAGAGCAGTAGCGGCAAAGCCTGCGGTTCTAGTTCTCGATGACCCACTATCAGCCCTTGATGTTGATACCGAAGCCATGGTTGAGGATGCACTTAGAACTGTGTTGAAGGCAACCACTGCTCTGATTGTGGCTCACCGCCCTTCAACTGTTCAGCTAGCTGACAAGGTTGCTCTTCTGCAAGACGGCAAGATCACTGCCTTTGGTAAACACAGCGATCTAATTGCTTCTAATGAGCACTACCGATACGTCATCAGCAGCCTTGATGCTGCCGGAAAGATGATTGAGGTGAACAAATAATGAGCATGCAGGGTGTTAAGAACGAAGAAAAGATTGAGCTAAGCAAAGAAGAGCAGGCTCGAGTTCGCCAGCGTAGCTTGAAGCTTCTCGGTGAAATCATCAAGCCTGTAAAGAACAGACTGTTTGTATCTCTTGCTCTAGTTATCACTAGCCAGGCTCTGCGTGTTTCAGGTCCTTGGCTAATTGCTGCCTCAGTTGACTACGCTTTACCAGCTGCTCAAGAAGGCGATCTAACTCTTCTGTACTGGACTGTTGGTGGTTATGTAACAACAGCAGTTCTAGCTGGATTCACAATTGCCTACTTCTTGAGATTTGCAGCAAAAGTGAGCCAAGACATAATGTTTGGTCTTCGTAAGCGGTTGTTCCGTCACACCCAGCGTCTATCTGTTGAGTTCCATGAGACTTATACCTCTGGTCGAGTTATTGCTCGTCAAACCAGCGACCTAGATTCCATCAAGGAGCTACTTGATTCCGGCGGCAGCGAGATGATCTCTGGAATCTTGTTCATGCTCTTTACTGCAATTGCGTTGGTAACGCTGGATGCAACATCATTCTTGATTATGTTGGTTAGCTTTATCCCGTTGTTCTTCCTAACCAGATGGTTCCAGAAGAACACCAGAATCAGCTACCGAAAGACTCGAGTTGCTTCAGCGAAACTGATTGTTCACTTTGTTGAGTCAATGACCGGTATCCGTGCGGTTAAGGCTTTCCGTAAGGAAAAGAGAAACGAAGAAACCTATAAGGACTTGGTTGAGGATTATCGTTCTGTGAACGCTAAGGTTATTCAACTCTTTGGTATCTATGACCCAGGTCTAATCATGATTGGTAATATCACTGTTGCCTTCGTATTGCTATGGGGTGGCTTTAGAGTCATGGAAGGCGATCTAGGTATTGGAGTTCTAATCTCTTGTATTTTGTATGCTCGTAGCTTCTATGAGCCTATGGAAAACCTAGCCATGTTCTACAACTCATATCAATCAGCGAACTCGGCTCTTGAAAAGATTTCGGGTGTTCTAGAAGAAGAGCCTTCAGTACCAGAGGCTTTAGAACCAACACCTCTTGCAGAGCGTAAGGGACACATCAACTTCAATACCGTTCAGTTTGCCTATTCAAATGGCAAAGTAGTTCTTCCTAAATTCGACATGGATATTCCTGCTGGGCAAACAATTGCCTTGGTTGGAACAACTGGTGCAGGTAAGTCAACTCTTGCCAAGCTAATCGGAAGATTCTATGACCCTAGTTCTGGAACTGTTGAACTAGATGGAGTGGACCTTAGAAAGCTAAGTGATGATGATCTACGTAAGGCTGTGGTCATGGTTACCCAAGAAGCTTACCTATTCAGTGGAACTGTTGCTGAAAACATCGCCCTAGGTAAACCAGAGGCCGCCAAAGAAGAGATTGAAAATGCAGCCAAGGCTGTTGGTGCTCACGAGTTCATCTTGAGTCTTCCGGATGGCTATGACACCGACGTGAACAAGCGCGGTGGAAGAGTCTCTGCGGGACAGCGTCAGCTGATCTCCTTCGCTAGAGCTTTCATCGCTGACCCGACTGTCTTGATTCTTGATGAAGCCACCAGTTCACTAGATATCCCTAGCGAACGCATGGTCCAGAAGGGTCTGCAGACCCTTCTAGCCGGTAGAACGGCGATCATCATTGCTCACCGCCTGTCCACTGTTTCAATTGCTGACCGAGTAGTTGTTATGGAGCACGGCAAGATTATTGAGGACGACAAGCCTGCAGTATTGATTGCTGGAACAGGCAAGTTCGCCAAGATGCATAAGGCTTGGCGCGAGTCACTGGTTTAGGCTTAAAGCAGAAATAAGAAAAGGAAAAATCGTTCATGGAAAAAATTAAGGTAGTTGGCAAGGTCGTAGAGCTTGACGGCGATGAAATGACCCGCATCATTTGGCAGAACATCAAAGACTCTTTGATCTTGCCATTTCTAGATGTTGACCTTGAATACTATGACCTATCCATTGAGCACCGCGATGCTACGGATGACCAGGTAACTATTGATGCAGCTCATGCAATCAAGAAGCACGGTGTTGGTGTTAAGTGTGCAACTATCACTCCTGATGAGGCTCGTGTAACAGAGTTCTCTCTAAAGAAGATGTGGAAGTCACCTAACGGAACTATCCGAAACATTCTTGACGGTGTTGTATTCCGTGAGCCAATCATTATTTCGAACGTGCCAAGACTGGTTCCTGGCTGGACTAAGCCAATCATCATTGGTCGTCACGCTCACGGAGACCAATACAAGGCAACTGACTTCAAGGTGCCAGGAGCAGGAACAGTAACAATGACCTGGACTCCAGCGGATGGATCAGAGCCGAAGACCATGACTGTTGCTGACTACCCAGAGCACGGTGGTGTTGCGATGGGTATGTATAACTACATGGATTCAATCCGCGACTTTGCAAGAGCATCATTCAACTATGGTCTTGCTCGTAACTACCCGGTTTATCTTTCAACTAAGAACACAATCTTGAAGGCCTACGATGGTGCTTTCAAGGATGCGTTCCAGGAAGTATTTGATGCAGAATACAAGTCCAAGTTTGAAGCAGCAGGACTTACCTATGAGCACCGTCTAATCGATGACATGGTTGCTGCTGCTTTGAAGTGGGAAGGTGGCTACGTCTGGGCATGTAAGAACTATGACGGGGATGTTCAGAGTGACACAGTTGCTCAGGGCTTCGGTTCACTAGGTCTTATGACTTCAGTTCTAACCACACCTGATGGCAAGACTGCTCTTGCTGAAGCTGCTCACGGAACAGTAACCAGACACTACCGTGATCACCAAGCAGGCAAGAAGACCAGCACAAACCCAATCGCTTCTATCTATGCATGGACAAGAGCACTTATGCACCGTGCTGAACTAGATGGCACTCCAGAGGTAGCACGTTTTGCAGAGACACTTGAAGATGTTGTTATCAAGACTGTTGAATCTGGTCACATGACCAAAGACCTTGCAGCTCTTGTTGGCAAGGAGCAGGCTTATCAAACAACTGATGAGTTCATGAGCTCACTAGCCACCAACCTAAAGGCAAGATTGGCATAAATGTTTATAAGTCACTGAATGAAGTGGCTGTGTAAAACTCCAGCAGGAATTCTGCTGGAGTTTTACTTTTATCCTCATGCAAATAACAAAACTTCGATGGTCAAAAGCAATTCTTTTGGCAAGCTCTTTCTCACTAGTCCTTGGATCCGTTGTTGTTCCAGCTGTTCAGGCAACAACTTCGAATCCAACACCGGTCTGTAATGCAACCGGTACCAGTTGCACCATCAACTTCCCTTATTCAGGAGATAGCTATATCTGGAGTCCACCAACAGATGTGAGGTCGATGTCCATCTCGCTAGCAGGTGCTCAAGGCGGAAGGTTTGGAGGTAACGGAGCTAAAGCAACGGCTACTTTCAAGACCATTCCGACCACACCTCTATACATATTTGTGGGTGGTCAAGGATCTTCTGGCAATGGAGCTGCTGGTGGATTTAATGGTGGTGGTGCCGCAGGCTACGGACATAACGATGAAGGTTCAGGCGGTGGCGCTACAGACATCAGAACCAGCCCTTATCTAACTGACCGCATTGCAGTTGCCGGTGGCGGTGGTGGAACCGGTGGTTGGGTCGGTGGAGCAGGTGCTCCAGGTTCAGGCACCACTGGAACAGGGGGAGGCAATGGTCAAGGCCTAGGCGGTGGAGCAGGAACACCCGTATCAGGTGGAGCGGGAGGAGCTTCCAACGGTTCTCTAACTAGCCCAGGATCTGCAGGAACTATAGGAGTTGGTGGAGCTGGTGGTCGAGCCAATACTCCTTCTAGCACCGTAGCCGGTGGTGGCGGTGGTGGCGGTGGCTACTTTGGTGGTGGCGGCGGTGGAGCTGATACAGATCCATCTGGCACAGATGGTGGTGGTGGCGGTAGCGGATCTAGCTTCATAAACGCAACTAAATTTCAGACTGCAACCTACACCGCAGCTTGGCAGTCAGCTAATGGTGCTGCGAGCATCACCTATAACTATGGTCCTTCGGTTACTTACTTCTCAGGTCCATCCTCACCAAGCAAGGCAACATCTCCAGTATTCAACATTGCATTTGGGCAGAGCGTTACTGGGCTAACTGCTGATGACTTCGTTATCTCTGGAACGGCTCAAGGTTGTTACATTTCAACACTTACCGGTAGTGGTGCGAATTATGCAGCTGCTGTAACTGGTTGTTCGGATGGAACCATCACTCTGACACTCAAAGCCGACACTGTTTTCGGAAATGCTATTGGTCCAGTTAGGTCTTATTCGACAACGTTGATTACGTTAGACAGAACCGTTCCGGAGATTGGATCACTCACCAAACAGACAAGCAGCAATAGCTTGATTATTTATAAAGCAATCTTCTCTGAACCAGTTTCGGGCCTTGTTGCTGACAACACAGATTGGCTAGTGAAAGGTAATGGCTGTGTAATTCAATCCATGACTGGTTCAGGAGCTCAATACACAATTACTATTTCTAGTTGTGTTGATGGAGAGTTAGCAGGTCTTGTGCTGAACTCACTTGCCGTTCAAGATGCTGCTGGAAATATTGGACCTAGCCTTTTGAATCAAACAGAGGTAACCAAGATTGACACAACCGCTCCTGTTCTGAGAGTTACAGATATCACAGCACCAGGAGCAGCTGGATCACCTAAGTGGGTATTCGATAGCGAAGAACCTGTGACTGGAATGACGGCAGCAAAGTTCACATTGTCAGGAACAGCACCAACCTGTGAACTCAACTACTCGGTAGTAAGAGAAAACCTAGGTTGGCAGATCAGTTTAGAAGGCTGTGGAACTGGAACTACACAAGTTGTCTTGGCAGCTAATTCAGTAACCGATTCCTCAGGAAACATCGGTCCAATCTCGGCTCTGCCTTCCAACATCATAGAAATTACTCCAGATGAGGTAGTCAATGAGGTGCTGGATGCAGCAGGGCAACCAACCGGGGCAGTGGTTAATAACCCAGGTGCTATAAACACTGAACAGCAAATTGAACGAGCTCGGTTGCTTTCAGAAAAGGAGCTGCTTCTAGGAGAGGTTCAACAAGTAAACAAAGCATCAGATGTAAATAGTTCTCTAGCTAAGGAACTTGAAGGAACTAAAGCATTGGATGTGGTTGGTGAAGATTGGCGTTCAACAATGCTGTTTCTGCTTCTAGCTCTGGCACTAACCCTTAGTGCTTTTGCTGCTGGCAGTTCAGTGCGGAGCAGAAGAAGGCACTAAAGAGTTCTTAGGTCCTCGTCCTACTGGAAGATGATTGTGCGTTCGTTGTCGAGAAGTACTCGGTGTTCAGCGAACCATCTGACAGCTTGGGCGAGGGTCTTTGACTCTACGTCTTGACCCATGGCAACAAGATCCTTCTTGGATTTACCGTGGTCAACTCGAATAACGTTCTGTTCGATGATTGGGCCTTCATCCAGATCAGCAGTGACAAAGTGTGCGGTTGCACCGATAAGTTTCACACCGCGGTTGTGTGCTTGGGAGTAAGGGTTAGCACCTTTGAATCCAGGCAAGAAGGAGTGGTGAATGTTGATAATTTTTCCTTCAAATTCTCTACAGAATTCAGGACTTAGAATTTGCATGAATCTAGCTAGAACAATTAGCTCAATGTCATTCTCAACAATGTATTTGCGAAGCATCTCTTCGAATGCGGCTTTTGATGAAGCATCAGTCAACGGATGTGTTTCGAATGGAACTCCATAGAATCCTGCTAATTCAGCAAGGTCTGGGTGGTTACCGAATACTGCAGGCACTTCAATCGGAATCTGCCCTGATCTCTGGTTGAAGAGTAGATCGTTTAAGCAGTGGGCACTCTTGCTCACAAGAACTAGAGCCTTGATCTTGCGGTTGACATCATCTAGGTGCCAGGTTGCGTTGTACTTTTTAGCAACTACTGAAATCTGATCTGAGAATTCTTGCTTTGAGGCATTGACCTCAACTTGCAGCCTCATGAAGAACTTGCCGCTCTCGGTGCTGGTGAACTGTTGGCTCTCAGTGATGTTTCCCTGGGCTGCAACAATAGCCCCAGAAATAGAGTGGACTATGCCAGGCAGGTCTTTACAGACGAATGTGAGAACCCAGTGGTTTGTCGGCGTATTCATAGGGTCAAGTTTAGGCTTTGCTAGTCATCTTGATTGCGTTGGAGGTCTCTTTGGCGGTTTCTATAGCTAAGGCTTTTCCAGATAACTACCCCCAAAATTAGCAATCCTGCGGCGACCATACTGATACCGATGATTGTCCCTAATTCCACGCTGTTCCTTGCTTCTTGCCGATTTGTTATTTGGTAAGGATACCTAAATATTCCCTTTATGAGCCATCCACAGAGCCCTCGTGTCTTGAATTGTCGCTAAATGGCATGTAATGCCCTTGTTATACAATGGTCCTATCGCAACTGGCGTTAAAGATGGAATTCCATCAGGGAGCGAAGGCATTTTGGTCGTACGCCTGGGCCAAACCAGCACAAGCCGTTAAGGAGTTCCCATGTCACAGCTACCACAGGAGTTCAACTCTCCGCTGTCAGCTACAGATCCAGAGATTGCAGCAGTACTGCAGGCTGAATTAGATCGTCAGCGCAACTTCCTAGAGATGATTGCCAGCGAAAACTTTGTCTCAAGAGCAGTTCTTGAAACCCAAGGATCAGTTCTAACCAACAAGTATGCTGAAGGCTACCCAGGTAAGCGCTACTACGGTGGCTGTGAAGCGGTAGACGTTGCTGAGAACCTAGCAAGAGACAGAGCAAAAGAACTATTTGGTGCTGAGCACGCTAACGTTCAGCCACACTCTGGGGCAACAGCAAACGCTGCTGTTCTTATGGCGCTATGTAAGCCAGGGGACAAGATTCTTGGACTTGAACTTGCTCACGGTGGTCACCTAACCCACGGTATGAAGTTGAACTTCTCCGGCAAGATGTATGAAGCTCACGCTTATGAACTTCACCCAGAGACATTCCTGATTGACATGGACATTGTTCGCAAGCGTGCACATGAAGTTATGCCGCAGGTTCTTATTGCCGGTTGGTCTGCATACTCACGCCACATTGACTTTGCTGAATTCAGAAAGATTGCTGACGAAGTTGGTGCCAAGCTTTGGGTTGATATGGCCCACATCGCAGGTCTAGTCGCAGCAGGTGTTCACCCGAATCCAGTTCCTTATGCAGATGTTGTTTCAACAACTGTCCACAAGACTCTTGCTGGTCCAAGATCAGGTCTGATTCTTTGTAAGGCTGAGTACGCCAAGAAGATTGACTCTGCAGTATTCCCAGGTCAACAGGGTGGTCCATTGATGCATGTCATCGCTGGTAAAGCAGTGGCATTCAAAGCAGCTATGGGTCAAGAATTTATTGAAAGACAACAGCGCACCATCAGAGGAGCACAGATTATTGCTGAGCGTCTAATGCAAGCTGACGTTAGAGCAAACGGTGTTGACGTTCTCACAGGTGGAACAGATGTGCACCTAGTTCTAGTTGATCTACGTAACTCTCCAATCGATGGCAAGACTTGTGAAGATCTACTTCACGATGTTGGCATCACAGTCAACAGAAACTCAGTACCTAATGACCCAAGACCTGCGATGGTGACATCTGGTGTTCGTATCGGAACTCCAGCTCTTGCTACCCGTGGTTTTGGAGACAAGGAATTTGCTGAGGTTGCAGACATCATCGCTCACGTAGTTATGCCGAACCCTGACATTGATGCTCTAGGCGATCGTGTTCGTGCTCTGACTGCAGAATTCCCGCTTTATAACGGCCTAGAGAACTGGTAATACTTTGGTTGCCGTAATACTTGATGGCAAAGCTGTTGCGAAAGCTATCAAAGCAGAGCTTGCTCTAGAAGTCATTGAACTAAAGAAGCAGGGAATCACACCTGGCTTAGGAACATTGCTTGTTGGCGATGACCCAGGTTCACACAGCTACGTTGCAGGTAAACACAGGGACTGTGCCGAAGTTGGAGTTCACTCCGTACGTATTGATCTACCTGCCAATGCCAAAGAAGCAGATGTTAGAGCAGCCATCAGAGATCTAAACGATGCCTCTGATGTGACTGGCTACATCCTTCAGCTGCCACTGCCCTTTGGTTTCAATACAAACGAAATGCTTGAACTGATTGACCCGGACAAAGATGCAGATGGTCTACATCCAATCAATCTTGGACGCCTAGTGTTGGCTGGTTCTGATGAAATCACTTCACCACTTCCTTGCACTCCAGCTGGAATCGTTGAATTGCTTCACCGATATGACATCAACCTCAAAGGTGCTGAAGTAGCTGTAATTGGTAGAGGTATCACAGTGGGAAGACCTTTGGGTCTGTTGCTGAACAAAAAGGGAATTGATGCAACCGTAACTTCTTTGCATTCAGGTTCTAGAGACATTTCGGAATCAGTGAAGAGAGCAGATATCGTTGTTGCAGCTCTCGGTGTTCCACACTTTGTGAAGCCTGAATGGATCAAGCCAGGGGCTGCAGTTCTGGATGTTGGCATTACTCGAGTAGACAGAGACGGCGAGACAACTCTTGTTGGAGATGTCGACCCAGGTGTTTTTGATATTGCCGGATTTGTTTCGCCTAATCCTGGCGGCGTTGGCCCAATGACTAGAGCAATGCTAGTTAGAAATGTAGTTAGAGCCGCAAGACTTCGCTAATAAAAAAGTGGTTTAGCAATCAATTGCTAAACCACTTCTTCATTTAAGTTTTTAGAACTAACCCTTTGGGGACTTTGTTGGGGCTGGAATAAACAAACTTGGCTTCGGCTTCGGGGTTGGACTAATGAAGTACGAAGGTGTTGGTCTTGGTGATCTAGTAGCACTAGGGCTTGGCTTTGGAGACTTTGTAGGACGTGGTTCAGCACTTGGAGTCACGTAAACAGTCTTTGTTGGTCTTGGCTTAGCTGTTGGCTCAGGGCTGTAGATCACTGTCATAGTTGGCACTGGCTTTGGGGTTGGAATGTTTACGTTGGTCACAACATAGAAGGTTGCAGTGCAAAGGAATGTCTGGTCGCTTCCAGAGGTTCTCAAGTTCTTTGATCTGAATGAAGAATACTTGCTGTTTCCTGAGTAAACGTCTTGAGTTGAGCCACAAGTGCTGTCACTAGCTGAATAACCTGAGGACAGGTAGGTCATGGTGACCTTTTCATATTCGATTGGGCTAGTTGCGTTAGCGCTTGCACCAAGAGACACCCCTGCAGATGAAACCATGGCGATAATGCCACATACGAACATCGGTAGAGCGAGTCTTTCAGTCATTTTCTTTGTTGCCATTTTTATCTCCAATTGTTGGCTGTTAGGTTCATGTTACTCCCGTCCGGGGACACAGAACTAGCCCAGCATCTGGGTTGCGGCTAGTTCTCTGTATAGAGGGGTGCTCTTGAGCAGCTGTTTGTGGGTTCCTGTGCCAATGACCTTACCGCCGTCAATAACGATGATCTGGTCGCTGTCCACAACTGTTGAGAGCCTGTGGGCGATAACGATCATCGTTCTGTTCTTGGCAACTGCGTCAATGGCTTCTCTCATGCGCTGTTCATTTAGTCCATCAAGGCTAGAAGTTGACTCATCTAGCAACATGATTGGGGGAGCACTCAGAAGAGTTCTTGCAATTGCTAGGCGTTGACGCTCTCCTCCGGAAAGCATGATTCCCTGCTCGCCAACTTCCGCATCCAAACCACGCTTGTCTCGTTTTAGAACAGCAGTTAAGTTGACTTCGCCTAGAACACGCTTGAGTTCTCTCTCTGTTGCATCTGGAGAACCAATCAAAAGGTTCTCTCTGATGCTTCCAGCGAGAACAGGAGCATCTTGCTCAACGTATCCAATTTGAGCTCTTAGATCTGATCGAAGCATTGAGCCAACTGACTGACCATCAAGCAGAATGTCTCCACCTGTTGGCTCGTAGAATCTCTCCATCAAACTGAACACAGTTGATTTACCTGCACCAGATGGACCGACAATAGCAACACGTGATCCTCGTTCAATCTTGAATGAGACTCCCTTAAGGACCTCTTTAGGTTCGCTCATGATTGGATCGGCACCTTCAATTGGCTTTCCGTTTTCATCGAGAGCAACTTCAGGCCTTGCAGGGTAGCTGAACTTGATTTTTTTGAATTCGATTGCAGTTGAGTTCACTGCCTTGCGCTTTGTCACTTGTGCTCTCTCTGCATCTGTATCTTCAAGAGGAATATCTAGAATTTCCTGGATACGAGCAAGAGCTCCAAGGGCTGACTGAACAGAAGAATAAGCTTCAAAGAATTGCCCGACTGGCCTTAGTAAGAGGAACATGAGAAGAATAAAAGTAACCAGAGAAGCTACCTGAGTTTCTCCCGTTGCAACTCGGTAACCACCCACACCAATAACAGCAATTAGTGCTGCGTTAGCAGAAATTCCGCTTATTGGTAGAACAAATGAGTTGATCTTGGCAATCTTCACTCCTTGCTCAAAAGCATCTTCGGCATCCTTTCGAATCTGGGCAGACTCTCTTCCCTCTGCTCTTGCAGCTCTAATTGTTCTTACTGCGGAAAGAGCACGCTCAACAGATGCTGACATGTTTCCCACACGTTCCTGTGCTTTGGTAGTAGCAGCCTTGATTCTTCGGGCGGTTAGCCCAATGGCGGCAATAGCAATCGAGATCATGGCCAGGGTGAGTACCAGTAGCAGCCAGTCGATGAGTGCCATGGCGATAACAGAACCTAGGAAGATAAGTGCTCCACCTGCTCCATTGACTAGGCCCTGGGTGAGGGCAGCTCTCAATAGTGTGGTGTCTGAACCAACTCGAGACACTAAATCTCCAGTCCTTCTTAGGTCGTACTCAGCAATTGGTAGTCGCAACAATCTAGTGGCTAGAGATGTTCTAGCTGACATCACGACGCCTTCTCCTGCTTTTGCAAGAACTAGATACATTGCACCGCTGAGCAAAGCGCTTAGCAATGTGATCACTAGAAGAGCGATGCCTAAGAATAAGACGTCATCCCCTTCCTGGACTTTACTGATGATTTGTCCAACTACAAGCGGTTGAGCGAGGTTCACACCGGCAGCAAGGACGCTAAAGATAACCGCAAAGGTCAAAAGACCCTTTTGCTCTTTCATGTAAGGGAATAGTTGACTGAATTTTGCTTTGGGTCCTGTGTCTTTAACGGCTGGTCCTCGCCTGCGGCTACCTGTCATGCTCATGTTTTACTCTTTCATCTTTACTAGTGATGGATCTCCAAAGATTGCTTCGTTCAGGAGAAATCTTATTTCTTGAAGGGATAGCGCTTCTGTGTAGGCAGTGTTTCTAAAGAACCTACTAAAGTCCACTGACTTGAGAGTGTTTAGGACTCTCTCATCATGAAGCTTTAGAAACATCAAGGTGCTGTTCGGAACTCTGTCAAACTCTGTTCTGATCAGTCCGCAACCGTAGCCAAAGACTGTAATAGCGATGTCTGCCTCTTCAGGAGTTACCTTAGAGATTAGACCTAGGTCCTGGACCTTGATCAGATCTCTTTGGGAATCTCTTCTTTCCCATAGTTGAAAGCAAGTTCTCAAGTTTGATTTCTGCCAAACCATTTCGCCTAGGTCATCAACATAATCAATGCTCAGGTCCTGGTCGTGAATGAGGTGAAAGTTTCTATTTAGCCTGTTGATTACAGACCACTTACGCCAGCTTCTCGGAACAATGAAAGCAATGTAATCGCTGTGCTGGGCGGCTTTATTGAAGAAGGGGATACTCAAAGAGTTGTTTCTGCCAAAGGGCGGATTTGAGATTGTTATTGCGCCTTTTATGTCGGCAAGGTCTGCCTCTAAGAAGTCACCTAGCTGAACGCCATCTGACTTGGGTTCAATATCGAAGCTTAGGACTCTGGTTGCACCTAGATCTTTGGCTGCCTTAATAAATGCACCGGTTCCACCGGCTGGTTCAATGACTAGCTTTCCTTCGAGGCCGCCAACGAGGGGGCTAATTTGGGCTGTGAGGCGGTGTGCTAGTTCCGGAGGTGTATAGAACTGTTCCTTGCCGGTCACCCTGCGATTGCCTGGGCGAACCTTGTCACTTCGGGCAGGGGTCATGTTCTCAAGGATATCACCCCTACTGATTAGACTTACAAAGTTGAGCATCTGATTATTTCAAAGAAGAAAGACAGTTATTTTGGCTAAGAAGAGCACTAGTCCTGAAGCAATGATTGTTGCCAAAGGGCTAACCAAGGTTTACGGGGACTTTAGAGCAGTTGATGGCATTGACTTCACAGTCACTAGGGGAGAGTCATTCGGGCTATTGGGCCCTAATGGAGCCGGTAAATCAACCACTATGAAGATGATTGCCGCTACCAGCCAGAGAAGCGGTGGCGAACTGCTCATCCTGGGTAAAGATCCTAACGATCAAGGTCCTGAAATTAGAGCCCACCTAGGTGTTGTCCCACAGCAAGACAACTTGGATAGGGAACTGAAGGTTTGGGAAAACCTAATGATTTATGGTCGCTACTTCGGACTTAGCCGTAAGTGGTTGAAAGTAAAGATTGAAGAACTTCTAGATTTTGCTCAGTTAGCTGACAAGAGAAACAACAAGACAGAAGAACTCTCTGGCGGTATGAAGCGAAGACTGACTATTGCTAGAGGACTTGTCAACGAACCAGAGATCTTGATGTTGGATGAACCAACGACAGGATTGGACCCTCAGGCAAGACATATTCTCTGGGACAGATTGTTCCGATTAAAGGAACAGGGTGTGACACTGGTTATCACCACCCACTACATGGATGAAGCCGAACAACTTTGTGATCGCCTTATGGTCATGGACAAAGGCAAGATTATGGCTGAAGGGTATCCAGCTGAACTAATCAAGAAGTACTCTTCAAAAGAAGTTCTTGAAGTTCGTTTCGGCAGCGAGAACAACGCTCAGGTTGCCAAAGACCTAAAGGGAATTGGTGAGAGATTAGAAATTCTTCCTGATCGCATTCTTGTTTATGCAGAAAACGGTGAGAAGTGTTTGGAGCAAATCATCAAGAAGGGTTTGCATCCAGTTACCTCTTTAGTTAGAAGATCTTCCCTTGAAGATGTATTCCTTCGTCTGACCGGTAGGACTCTGGTCGACTAATGGCAATGGATGTTGAATCTAAAGTTGCGATGACTTGGACAGGAGCGGCAACTCTTGTTGATCCAAAGATCAGCATGAAACGCGGTGCTCTATACATTGCTGAGAATCGTCTACTGAACATGCTCAAGTGGTGGAAATCCATCATCGCTTTTGGTTTAGGAAACCCAACACTGTATTTACTATCAATTGGTATCGGTGTCGGTTCTCTAGTTGATTCTTCTATGGGCCCAAACGCTATTGATGGCGTTAGCTATCTAACTTTCTTAGCCCCAGCACTACTTGCAACAGCGGGTATTCAAGGAGCTATGGATGAAGTTACCTGGCCTACTCTGCAAGGGTTCAACTGGGACAAGACCTTCTTCTCCATGAATGCAACCGCCATCACCGGTAAGCAGATTGTCAATGGAATCTTGCTGGCAGCTATGGCAAGAGCGGTTCTGCAGGTATTCCTCTATGGTCTTTGTCTATTAGCTTTTGGTGCTGTCACCTGGGCATCACTACCGATACTCGTTCTAGTGTGCAGTACAGCGGGACTGGGTTTTGCAGCAATCATGCTTGGCTTTGCCGGTGGCATCAAAGAAGACGATGGAATCTTTGCCCTAGTGGGACGCTTCATCGTCACACCAATGTTTATGTTCTCAGGAACGTTCTATCCAATTACCTCGATGCCTATATACCTTCAATGGATTGGGTGGATCTCACCGCAGTGGCATGCAACCAACCTAGGTAGAGCTCTCTCATATGGAATGCCAATTGAAACCTGTCTACTGATTCTTCACTGGGGAGTGATGGCTCTGATGACAGTATTTGGAATGGTTTGGGCCCACCGCGTCTTCGAGAAGAGGTTGGCATCATGAGTTCAGTGAACATCAAAGCTGAAAGCGCTATTGAAATTGCTGAAGGCAGAAGAGGAAGACTTGGGGCTGGAGTCTATTCAGGTCGAGCACGAGTAGTTCTAGAGCGTGGTTACTTTGCCTTGAAGTCTTCAACCTGGATGGTTGTTGCATCTGGCTTTGTTGAGCCATTGATCTATCTCGTTGCCTTTGGTTATGGAATTGGGCAGTTCATTGATGGCACTACCGATGGCAATGGAAACCCTATTTCTTATGCGCAGTTCATCGCTCCAGCTCTATTGGCAACAAGTGCTATGAACGGTGCTATCTACGATTCAACTTGGAATGTTTTCTTCAAGATGCACTTCGGAAGAATCTATAACGGCATGCTCTCAACATCAATGGGCACACTAGATGTTGCCCTAGGTGAGATTAGTTGGGCACTACTTAGAGGTCTTGCGTATGCAATTGGCTTTATGGTGATTGTCACACCACTGGGTCTAGTTCCATCAGGTTGGGGATTGTTAGCAATTCCAGCATCGGTCTTGGTGGCTTTTGGTTTTGCTGCGGTTGGTATGGGAATTACAAGTTATCTAAAGCACCGTCAGCAGATGCAATACATCCAGCTAGTCATGCTTCCGATGTTCCTGTTCTCAGGTACTTTCTTCCCACTAACTATTTACCCTGAGCCGATTCAATGGTTGATCCAGGCTCTTCCGCTATGGCAGGCAATTGAGCTAATCCGAGGTTTGACTCTAGGAATCTTGAACTATGCAATGCTGGGCCACGTTCTCTACTTCGTGGTAATGATAATCGGCGGGCTGTATTTCACAACCCGCCGACTAACAGCACTGTTCTTGCGCTAAAACTATTCAGCTGCTCCAATGAGCACTGCGAACACGATGTTCAATGTTGTTAGCAGGAAGATTGCTGGCACTGCCCACTTCGGTGTAACTTCCTTCTTGCGATATGTGTAGGCAATGAAGAAGATTGCTGTCAGTGAGATGCTCTTCAGAGAGATCACAACTGTGTTTAGGTCGGCAGGATTTGTTACCCCTGCCATAACTAGACCGGTGACAAGCATTGTGTAAGCACCGTGTAATACACCGGCGTTTACTTTCATGCCTGTCTTCATGTCCTTCATAGAAGTGAAGAAGCCAGCTAGCAAAGCTGCGATACCTAGGATGTGTAGCACTAGAAAAATGTGAACGATTAGTTCTCTTGTGGAGTCTTCCATTTGTTTCCTTTTGTAGAAGTTATTTCCACTCTAGCGAAGGCGAGCCATCATCACTGCAGCTTCAACTGCCTCAGCACCTTTATCCTCTTTGCTCTCTGGTAATCCGGCTCTATCAAGCGCCTGCTGGGCGTTGTCTACAGTCAATAGCCCAAAACCAATAGGCACTCCATAGTCCAGCTGAACTCTGGTTAGGCCATCGGTTGCAGCATTACAGACGTACTCAAAGTGAGGAGTCTCACCTTGAATGACAACACCCAAGGCAATGATTACATCAGCATCATCTTCAGCAGCCCACTTAGCAGCTAGCGGTAGTTCGAATGCTCCTGGCACTCGAACGATGCTGTAAACATCATTGCCTGCACCCTTTAGAGATCTCTCTGCTCCAGCAAGTAGGGCATCGGTGATTTCAGTGTGCCAGCTTGTCACCAGAATGGTGACAGCTAGATCGCTTGCATCTATTTCTAGTTTTGGTGCGTGGCCTGCCATTACATTTCCATTTCTGCAACGATTTCAGGAAGACGGTGACCCATCTTTGATCTCTTTGCCTCTAGATAGCCAAGGTTCTGAATTGCTTCACCGACGATTACCGGAACGTATGAGTTCACAGGAATACCGTCTTCGGTGAGGAAGTTAGCCTTAGCTGGGTTGTTTGTCATTAGTCGTACGCTCTTCACACCTAGTTCACGAAGGATAGAAGATGCTGCTCCATACTCTCTAGCTTCGCTTGGAAGACCTAGAGCAAGGTTTGCTTCTACCGTGTCAAGCCCTTGCTCTTGCAGAGCATATGCCTTGAGTTTGTTTAGAAGACCAATTCCTCGTCCTTCTTGACCTCTTAGATAGATAACAATTCCACCCTTAGGGTCAGCCTCAATCATGTCTAGGGCATATTGCAGCTGTGGTCCACATTCACACTTCAGTGAACCAAAGGCTTCACCGGTAATACATTCTGAATGCATACGAACTAGAACATCTTCACCAGTTGGGTTTCCCTTGATGATGGCTACGTGATCCGCACCAGTCTTGATGTCGTAGTAACCACGAACTCTGAAGTCACCGTGAATGGTTGGAATGTTAGCTTCCGCTTCGAATCTGATTCTGTTGTTGTCACGGTGAACATGGTTGATGTTGTGTGCTTTTAGATGCTCAACTAATTGAGCGATAGTGATAACCGGAAGGTTCTCCTTCTGTCCAACTTCAATCAGTTCAGGTAGTCGCATCATCGAACCATCTGATGTAACCATTTCACCGATGATTCCGACCGGGGTAAGACCTGCAAGCTTAAGAAGATCAACAGCCGCTTCGGTGTGACCTGGTCTACCGTGCACACCATGTTGGTGAGCGCGTAGGGGAATAATGTGACCTGGTCTAATAAAAGATTCTGGACCAGCAGTTTCACTAGCAAGTGTTCTTGCAGTTAGAGCCCTATCACTTGCTGAAACACCAGTTGCCTCTCTTGCAGCGGCATCAACAGTGATGGTGTAGTTGGTGCCATGAGGGTCTTGGTTTTCTGTGGTCATTAGAGGTAGCTCTAGCTCATTGGCCTTGCCATCTTCCATTGGTGCACACAGGAAACCTGTGGTGTGCTGAACCATCCAGGCCATCCACTCGGTAGTTGCGAACTGAGCAGCGATGATGGCATCGCCCTCATTCTCTCTGTTCTCATCATCCGCTACTAGAACCGGCTTACCGTTTCGTAAAGCATCTAATGCTTGCTCGATTGTTGATAGTGCCATTAGTTATTTCTCATCTCTAGTAATCGTTCTATGTGCTTTGCCATAACATCAACTTCGACGTTGATCTTGTCACCAGGCTTCTTATAGCCCAAGGTGGTAAGTTTTAGGGTTTCTGGAATAAGGCTTAGACCAACAAAGTCTTCGCCTAGTTCATTCACTGTTAGTGAAATTCCATCAAGGGTTATTGAGCCCTTGAGAACTACATACTTCATAAGGTCTTTAGGAACAGAGATACGAACCCAGTCCCAGTTCTCGCTAGGTTCTCTGGATAGGAATTCACCAACACCGTCAACATGTCCTTGAACATGGTGTCCGCCAAAGCGGGTCTGCATGGTCATAGCTCGCTCTAGGTTGATTGGATCGCCAACCTTCACATCAGCCAAGCTGGTAAGTCTTAGAGTCTCGTGCATGACATCTGCACTAAAGGTGCCATTCTCAATCTCAACGGCTGTTAGGCAGGTGCCACTGCAGGCAATAGAGTCGCCACGTTTGATGTCACTTGTCACAAGCGGGCCTTTGACTGTCAAACGAATGGCATCTGGCTGCTGCTCAATGGCAACAACTTCACCTAGTTCCTCAATGATTCCAGTAAACATTAGTTACTCTCCTTTGGGATCGCTCTCATAAACACATCTGCTCCAAGCTGCTTGATTTCAACAAACTCAAGAGCGACAGCATCTTTTATTGTTGAAATGCCGATGTCTGTAACAGCAACATGGGTGCCACCGACTAGAAGCGATGCTTGATAAATCAAAATCTCATCGAATAGACCGATGGCAATAAACTCACTGGCTAGTTCAGCTCCACCTTCAACCAGGATGTGTCTCATGCCTCTGTTCCAGAGTTGAGCAACAACTTCTTTCACATCATGAGTTCTAAGTTGAACGGTTGGAGCATCTTCGTTGAAGACTCTCAGGTCTTGGTCTAGTTCACTATTACCAACTACTACTCGAAGTGGTTGGTGTTCATATCTTGAACCATCTGGTTTTCTTGCAGTCAGATCAGGGTTGTCGTATTTGACTGTTCCTGTTCCGACAAGAATTGCATCAAGTTGAGATCTTCTTAGGTGAACATCTTCTCTGGATACAGGACCAGAAATCCATTTACTTGTCTTGTCACTAGCCGCAGATCTGCCATCAAGAGTTTGAGCCCACTTGAGTGTGATGTATGGACGCTGCTTCTTCATAGCTGTTAGCCAAACAACGGATTGCTGATCTGCTTCTTGCTCAAGAACACCCTGGATAACTTCGACGCCTGCATCCGTTAAAGTCTTTGCTCCATTAGCTGATTCATTGCCTGGGTCTTTACTTGCATAAACAACTCTTGAGATGCCAGCTTCACTCAAAGCAACAGCACAAGGACCAGTTCTTCCAGTGTGATTGCAAGGCTCAAGTGTCACTACAGCTGTAGCTCCTTCAGGAACACCGTTAGGTAACTTGCTTAGAGCATCAACTTCAGCGTGTGGAGTTCCCGCACCTTTATGCCAGCCTTCAGCGACGATGTTCAAATCTTTATCGAGAATGATTGCCCCAACTTGAGGGTTCACACCGTAGGCCGGTCCGAGTAGGGCAAGTTCAAGTGCCCGACGCATCGCCGGTTCGAACTTCCTAGTATCGGTCATCCCGAGCCTTTCAATAGGGCTTCGGGGCATGGGTCGGATAGACGACCAAAGGTCAGGCCAAGATAGGCCAAACCTTCTGTTCTTCTACCATCCGGACTTTAACCGTCGGTTCTGGAGTTTCACCAGATCAACCGCCAAACCATTTACCTAAGTATTTGTCGCCATCTAAGGCAGCTTGTCGGGTCGCGGACTATAACCGCCGGTTCAGATTTACACTGACCCCGAAGAACTGTTATTACCTGTAAAGCATGGCAGATAAGGCCAACAATTGCGACCCTATTCGCCTAGGGCAAAATAGGGCTTATTAGCCCTTTACAGAGCCTGCCAGCAGCCCTCTAACGAAGTAACGCTGTAGGGCAAAGAAGACGATTAGCGGCACAATCATGGACACAAAGGCACCTGCGGTCAATAGTTCCCAACCGCTACCTCTAGAGCCCACCATCTCAGCAATACGCACAGTTAGCGGGGCTACCTGCTTGACTCCACCACCGAAGGTTAGACCCACTAGGAGGTCGTTCCATACCCATAGGAACTGGAAGATGGAGAAGGAAGCGATAGCCGGTACTGATAGCGGAAGGATGATCTTGCTAAACAGGGTGAACCAGTTCGCTCCATCAACACGGGCTGCTTCAATTAGTTCCTTAGGTATCTGGCTTAGGAAGTTGTGAAGAAGGAAGATAGCCAATGGCAAACCGAAGATGGTATGGGCAATCCAAATTGGAATGAAGGTTCCTGTGATTCCAAGATCAGGAATGATGACTGTATCTCCAATTACTAGTCCCTTAGAGAACAGCTGTAGCAGAGGGATCAGGGTTAGCTGCAGAGGAACAACCTGGAGACCAAAGATGATGAAGAAGATGGTGTCTTTACCTCTGAAGTTGAACCATGCCAAAGCATATGCTGCGAACAGTGCCAGAGTGATAGGGAAGACTACCGCTGGAATTGTTAGAGCGAAGCTGTTGAAGAAGAACTGAGCAAGTGGAGGGTTAGTAGTGGAACCCATGAACAGAACTTGGCCGTAGTTCTCCAAAGTAAAACTTGGGTTGGTAAAGAAAGTCCACCAACCACTGTTGTTAATGTCCTTCTCAGGTCGAATCGATGAAACCAATAGACCAAAGGTTGGAATTGTCCAAAGGATTGCAATGATAACTGCAACAGCTGACGCTATTGGGGATGAAAATATGTCTCTAGCTTTTTTCCGAGTGCTCATTATCTCTCAGCCCTCTCACGTCTTAGTTGTCTGATGTTGTAGGCGATGATCGGCAATACACAAACTAGAAGGATTACTGCCAAAGCACTTCCCTGACCGTAGTTCATTTGTCTAAAGCTCTGAGAATACATCTCGTTAGCAATAACGTTGGTCTCGAAGTTACCACCAGTCATTGTTCTTACGATGTCGAATACCTTTAGTGTTCCAATTGCTGTTGTTGTTAGAACAACAATGATTGTTGATCTAATCATCGGAACGGTAACTCTGATGAATCGCTGCCAGTTGCCTGCACCATCGAGCATTGCTGCTTCGACTACTTCATCTGGCACGTTCTTCATAGCTGCAGAAAGAACGACCATAGCGAATCCAGTCTGGATCCAAATCATTACCAAGATAAGAAGAAGTGTGTTGCCTGGAGCTTCTAGTAGCCAGTTAGGTGGATTGATTCCAAAGGCTTTTGAAATGGCACTGAACAAACCAATATCTGGTTTGTCTGGGTTTGGTTGGTAGTTGTAAACGAACTTCCAGATAACACCTGCACCAACGAAAGAGATGGCCATTGGTAAGAAGATTAGAGACTTCACTACACCTGGACGCTTCATGCGATCTGTTAGGTAAGCGATAGAAAGACCGATGATGGTTGAAAGTGTAGGAACAGCTAGAACCCAAACAGCGGTGTTTCTTAGAACAATCAAAATTTCGGGAATCGTAAATGACCAGACGTAGTTATCTAACCCAACAAACTCTGTGCTGTTGGCGTTCATGAAAGACATAACAAGAGTTCTAAGAGTTGGGTAGACCAAGCCAATTAGAAGAAAGAGAACTGCAGGAGCTAGGAATACTGCGTACTTTAGCCATTCCTGAACTCTGACATTTACTCGAGATGCGAGTAAGAAAACCAGGTAAATCACTGCAGCGAATGCTGCAAGAGAAACAATAAGAAGAATTAGGTTAGGGAAGATCACTTCCCAAGGTGTCTTGCGTGCTGCGGAGAACGCGGTGTTGATCATTTATTTCCTGACTTTGTTGAAATGGGGTGTGGCTTTCACTTTCGTGTCCACCACACCCCACTACAAGGGTAGTTCTAGCCTAATTTAGTTCTTAGGCCATGATGCCTCGATTGCGTCAAGAACAGCCTTGTCAGACTTGTCTTCTGCAACCCAAGCGGTCATTTCTTTCCAGAATGTACCTGCACCAACAGCGGCTGGCATAACGTCAGATCCATCGAAACGGAAGGTTGTAGCGTTCTTTAGAATCTGAACTGCAACCTTGTTTACTGGGTCAGCAACGTTTGCTTCGTCTAGGCCCTTGTTAGCTGAGAACCAGCCACCAAGCTTTGCCTTCGCGTTGTTCCATAGTGGAGTTGTTAGGTAGTGCTGTAGAGCCTGTACTTCGCCACGGTCTGAGAAAGCTCCAACGAACTCTCCACCACCAAGAGCTGGCTTGTTGTCAGCAGATGCACCTGGGAAGTAGAACACTGAGATTCCATTTGCCTTTGATGTGTCTGTTGGCTCAACGATTTCAGCTCCGTGGTCAGCAGCTAGGATTCCACCGATGAATGAAGCCTGACGGTGCATTGCACATGAACCGTCAACGATTCCTGCTCCACCATCCTGGAATGTAGTAGTCGCGATTGACGCTACGTCACCAACATAGTCAGGGTTCTTTAGGATCTTTCCTGCTTCAGCGATAGCTGTAGCTACAGCTGGGTCGTTGAAAGGAATTCCGTGAGTAGTCCACTTGTCGTAGGTCTCTGCTGACGCGGTACGAAGCATGATGTCTTCCATCCAGTCAGTTCCAACCCAACCAGTTGCTTCACCAGAACCGAAACCAGCACACCATGGCTGGATCTTTCCGTCAGCAGCAATCTTGTCAGATAGGTCTAGCAGTTCTTGCCAGGTAGTTGGGATTGTGTAGTTGTTGTCTGCGAATACCTTCGGGTTGTACCAAACGAAAGACTTCACGTTAGCACCTAGAGGCGCAGCGAAGAATGTTCCGTCTACAGTTCCGTAGTTCTTCCAGTCTGGTGAGTAGTTAGCGTCAACTGACTCGCTTACAGCTGCAGGTGCAGCAACAAGGCTGTCCTTGAAGCGTGCAAGTAGACCTGGCTGAGGGAAGATTGCTAGATCAGGTGCAGTTCCACCTTCAACGCGAACAGCAATCTGAGCTTCGAACTCCTGAGTACCGTTCCAGTTAACTGTGATGCCTGTACACTCTTCGAATTCAGCGAATGACTCGACGAATAGGTCAGCTTCTGGAGCGATGATGGTTGTGTATACCTCAACCTCAGTGCCCTCGAAGCCCTGGTAGTCAGCGTACGCTTCACAACCGGCAGCAACACCGCTGTCAGCTGGCGCACAACCGGCTAGAAATAGCGTTGCAACAGCTGCAGATGCAGTAGCCGCTAGAACGCGCTTTGTCTTAAAGCTCATTAATTTCTCCTTGATAGTAATGGGCGAGACGTAGATTACGTCTCACCCAAAATATAGTTGAGCAATCTGGGCTAATTGGGGCTGGTTGCTTACGCCTAGATAACGATTTGGAAAAGGCTTACATCCCTTTAGATTGCTAGGGTTTTGCCTGTAACAGAGGCTGTTTTTACCTACAAATAGGTAAATAGTTGCAGAAGTGCTACTTAGCTCGGATAAATCCGACTCTGTCATAGACAAGTGCCAAGGTGGTCTCGGCAACTTCGCGTGCTTTTTCAGCACCAGAAGCCAATAAACGATCTAGTTCGGCTGTGTCACTCATTAGATCATTGGCTCTGTCTCGGATTGGACCCAGAGCACTAATGACCACATCAGCTACTTCACCTTTTAGAACTCCATAGCCAGCACCTTGGAATCTATCCTCCAATGAGGCAAGAGATTCACCACTAATAGAGGAGTGAATAGAAAGAAGGTTTGTTACTCCTGGCTTGTTCTCCCAGTCGACTCTGATGCTTGCATCAGTGTCGGTAACAGCACTCTTGATCTTCTTCATGATGGTTGAATCGTCATCCATTAGGTTGACTAATCCTTTAGGGTCAGCTGCTGATTTAGACATCTTCGCTGTTGGGTTCTGCAGGTCGTAAATCTTGGCTGTCTCTTTCAAGATATGTGCTTCAGGGATAGTGAAGGTTTGACCGTATCTTGAGTTGAAACGTTCTGCTAGATCTCTAGTTAGTTCTAGGTGTTGTCTTTGGTCTTCACCAACCGGAACTGCTTTTGGTTGATAAAGCAATATATCAGCAGCCTGAAGAATTGGGTAAGTAAATAAGCCAACTGAAGCAGAATCACTTCCAGCTTTTTGAGACTTGTCTTTGAACTGAGTCATACGACTTGCTTCACCGAAACCAGTGATGCAGTTCAATACCCATGCAAGTTCAGCATGGGCTGGAACATGGCTTTGAACAAACAGAGCAGAGTCCTGAGGGTTAATTCCTGCAGCAATGTATTGGGCAGCAGTTCTTCTGGTGTTTGTTCTTAGTTCGTTAGGGTCTTGAGGAACTGTGATGGCGTGCAGATCAACAATCACGTAAAAAGCGTTGAAGTCTTTTTGCATGTTGACCCAGTTAACTAGGGCCCCAAGGTAGTTACCCAGATGCAGAGATGAAGCACTCGGCTGCATGCCGCTTAGAAGATTTGCTTTGCCAGTCATGTTAGATAGCGTACTCAACAACAACGGGGGAATGGTCCGTGAAACGGGTGTCATAGCTAGCTGCTCTATGAACCTTGTAGCCGGAGGCAACCTTGGCCAGCTTTGGAGTTGCTAGTTGGTAGTCAATTCTCCAACCGGTATCGGTATCAAAAGCCTGACCTCTATAGCTCCACCATGTGTATGGACCAGGTACCTCTGGGTGAGCGGCTCTACCTAGATCTACCCAACCTTGCTTATGCATCCAGATATCGAAGTAGGCACGTTCTTCAGGTAGGAAGCCAGCATTCTTGATATTGCCCTTCCAGTTCTTGATATCTAGTTCGGTATGTCCAACGTTCAGATCTCCAACCACAACCGCAAGACCGTCTTCTTTTCTAAGTTCAGCCATTCGCTTGGTCATTGCATCTAAGAACTTGTATTTCTCAAGCTGCTTAGGGGTGTCAACTTCACCTGAGTGGACGTAGGTGCTGATAACAGTGACTATCTTGCTCTTAATCTTGAAATCTACTTCTAGCCATCTTCCAGCACTGTCAAAACTCTTTGGACCAAGGGTAGTTCTTGAAGCTGCAGGAGCAATCTTAGATATCACTGCCACGCCTGCTCTGCCTTTAGCTGATGCTGAATCATGAAGGATGTGCCACTTGGTGCCATCTTTCTGAAGGTCTTCAATTGCGTTGAAAATCTCAATTAGATCTGATGTCTCAGCTCTTACCTCTTGAAGAGCGATTACATCAGGGGAGTGTTCAACAACCCACTCGGCAAAGCCCTTCTTGAAGGCGGCTCTAACACCGTTGACGTTGATGGTTACTACAGAGAGATTAGATGGCATGGGACAAGTTTAAGGTCATCTTAGACTTGTTAGGTGAGTGAACGCATTTTAGTTGGAGCAGGTGTTGGCACAGGTGTGTCAATCGCACCAGCGTTCATCTTCAGAACTGAAAGATATGTTCCTTGGGACAGTGAAGCAGCAGGTACTTCAAGGGGATTGGTTGCTATTAGAGCAGCTCTTGCTGAAGTCTCTAATGAGATTGATAAAGCAAGAGAAGAAACACAAGGCGACTCTGCCGAGATACTTGATGCCTTGAAACTGGTTCTCCAAGATCAATCTCTTATGGAGAGCATCAAAGTTCGTCTAGCCGATGGAGCTAATACACAAAGAGCTGTGATTGGTGCGTTCAAGGTTGCTGCAGAAGCATTGGCTCAACTGGGTGAATACTTCGCAGAGCGTTCAAACGACATATCAGAATTGGGCGAAAGAGTAATTGATAAGCTCACCGGCAAAGAAGACCTGCTATGGCCAAGCGAACCTTTTGTTTTAGTAACTGACAATCTTGGTCCTTTAGAGATGGTCAAACTTCAGAAGAGTGCCATCGTTGGGCTAGTTTCCAGTTTGGGAAGTCCAACATCACATACTTCTATCTTGGCCAGGGGCATGAATCTGCCTACTGTAGTTTCAGTCAACGGCAGTGAATTCATTCAGCCTGGAGATCAGTTAATTGTTGACTCCTCTAGTGGGCAGGTGCTGGTGAGACCAGACCAAGCAGAGCTAGAACAGTACTCCAAAGCAGCAGAGACAAGCCAGCCTGAAGCAGGGCTGTCAATCGATTCCCTAGCTCTTCCAGTGAAGCTTTATGCCAACCTTGGTTCAAGTTCTGAAGGTGATGCCGCTATTGCATTCGGAGCACAAGGGGTTGGCCTTTTTAGAACAGAGCTACTTTTCCTAGGTGAGAAAACAGCACCCTCACTAGAAACACAGGTGCTGGAGTATTCAAGATTGCTTGAGCAATTCCCTGATCAAGTTGTGATTGTTCGCGTTCTGGATTTAGATACTGATAAACCTCTACCATTCCTAAAGCTCACTGAAACAGGGAAGTATGCCAATCGTGGTTTCCAAGCATTGCTTGCAAACCCAGAGGCACTAAAGACACAGTTGACTGCACTGAGCCTTGCATCGCAAAAATATCCAAGTGCAAAACTATGGGTTATGGCTCCGATGGTTTCAACTGCAGAGCAAGCTGCTGAGTTTGTTGACATGGCAAAAGATTTAGGGCTGCAAACAGTCGGTGTGATGATTGAAGTTCCTGAAGTTTGTGAACCCGAAGTCCTAAAGAAAATAGTTGGGGTGGTTGATTTTCTAAGTATCGGAACTAATGATCTAACTCAATACACCTTGAACCATGACCGTTTGGATTCTCCACTACCGGTATCTGAGGTTCGTTCGCCAGAAGTTCTGAAGTTAATTCAGAGAGTTGCAACAGCTTGTGTTGAAGCTGAAATGCCTTTGGGGATATGTGGTGAAGCTGCTAGCGATCCGGTGTCAGCAAAATTGTTTATTGATTATGGAGTAACTTCTTTGTCAGCATCTCCAGCGCTACTACCTTCTCTAGCCAGAGAACTTAGTCATCAATAGATAAGTAGATAAATTTCTTTTCTACTGTCACTTTGAAACTACGTAGTGACTTTCTTGCAGGGCCGGTTCTTGGTGAACCAGACTCCATGTCAAACTGCGATCCATGTCCTCTGCCTTGAGCTTGGCAAGCAAGGTTTTTACCTCTGATGGAATTGATGGCTAGTCCGTTGTGTGGGCAACGTTGGTCAAAGGCTCTAAAGACCCCTGGCTTTGGTTGAGTGATAAGAACCATGAGGTTTCTCTCTCCAGCAACTCGGAAGGAGCTTGCACCTCCGACCTTGATGTCTTTGGTTGCACAAATCTTGAACTTCTTTTCGCTAGCTAGAGCGGATGAGGCAATTGAACTGAGGCCTAGAGATCCAGCTGCAACTGCAATGGTTCTGAGGAAGTTTCTGCGACTAACTCCAGATAGAGAGTCTTTAGGCTCTCTATGTAGCCCATCAGCAGGGCAGGAGTTAGATTCGGTCATAACCCAAGAATAAGCAGGTAGAAAGTACTATCCCAGTAAATAAGGGTTTCTCTTAGATAACTTTCAGGTGGACTTAGCGGCGACCGCGAAGAACAGCCTGCTTGACCTCAGCGATAGCCTTGGTAACTTCAATACCTCTAGGGCAAGCCTCGGTGCAGTTGAAGGTGGTGCGGCAGCGCCAGACACCCTCTTTATCGTTCAAGATGTCTAGTCGAACTTCAGCTGCTTCATCTCTTGAGTCAAAGATAAAGCGGTGAGCGTTCACAATTGCTGCAGGGCCAAAGTACTGGTTATCAGTCCAGAACACTGGGCAAGAAGTGGTGCAGGCAGCACAGAGAATGCACTTTGTGGTGTCTTCAAATCTTGCACGGTCTTCAGGTGACTGGATTCGCTCAGCTACCGGAGTATCTGAAGCAATTAGGAAAGGCTTCACATCTCTATAGGCCTGGTAGAAAGGCTCCATGTCAACGACTAGGTCCTTCTCAACCTTGAGACCCTTGATTGGTTCAACATAAATAGGTTGGGTGATGTCTAGATCTTTGATCAGAGTCTTACAAGCCAAACGGTTTCTACCGTTGATACGCATCGCATCAGAACCACAAACACCGTGAGCACATGATCGTCTGAAAGTTAGGCTGCCATCAATTTCCCACTTGATTTTGTGGAGAGCATCCAGAACACGATCTGTTCCAAACATGGTGACATCAAAGTCTTGCCACTTTGGTTCTGCATCTGTTTCAGGATCAAAACGACGAACCATCAAAGTGACGGTGAAGGATGGGATTACACCTAGTTCTTGAGTTTCCATAGTTGAGCTCATTAGTACTTACGCTCCATTGGTGGGTAGTTGGTAATTACAACTGGTTTCCAGCCGAGATCGATCTGGTCGCCTTTTTTGTAAGCCATTGAGTGAACCATGAACTTTTCGTCATCTCTAGTTTCGTAGTCTTCACGGAAGTGACCTCCGCGGCTTTCACGTCTTTCACGAGATGTGAAGGCTAGAACTTCTGCAAGGTCTAGAAGGAAACCAAGTTCGATTGCTTCAAGTAGATCTGTGTTGAAACGAAGACCTCTGTCTTGAACCTGAATGTTTTCGTATCTCGCACGAAGTTCTTTGATCTTGTCTAGAGCTTCGTTCAATGAATCTTCAGTTCTGTAAACCTGAGCATTCTTGTCCATGGTGTCCTGAAGTTCTTTACGGATAACCGCAATCTTTTCAGTTCCACGAGCGTTACGCATGTGTTCGATAAGTTTCACAGTCTCTGCAACAGCATCAGCTGGAACATCAACAAACTTTGCATCCTTCGCATACTCAACTGCATAGATACCTGCACGCTTACCGAAGACGTTGATGTCTAGAAGTGAGTTAGTACCTAGACGGTTGGCACCGTGCACTGATACACAAGCACACTCACCTGCAGCATATAGACCAGGAACAACGGTGTCGTTGTCTCTAAGAACCTCGGCCTTGATGTTGGTAGGAATACCACCCATTGCATAGTGAGCAGTTGGGAATACAGGAACAGGCTCTGTGTAAGGCTCAACACCTAGGTAGGTTCTAGCAAACTCTGTAATGTCGGGAAGCTTGGCATCAATAACAGCAGGCTCAAGGTGAGTAAGGTCTAGAAGAACGTAGTCCTTGTTAGGGCCAGCACCTCTTCCTTCTCTAACTTCATTAGCCATTGCACGGGCAACCATGTCTCTAGGAGCTAGGTCCTTGATAGTTGGAGCGTATCTTTCCATGAAGCGTTCACCTGAAGCATTACGAAGGATAGCTCCTTCACCACGGGCTGCTTCACTCAAAAGAATTCCAAGTCCAGCTAGACCGGTTGGGTGGAATTGGTAGAACTCCATGTCTTCCAATGGAAGACCTTTACGCCAGATGATGCCAACACCATCTCCAGTAAGAGTGTGTGCATTCGATGTTGTCTTGAAGATCTTCCCGAAACCACCGGTAGCAAAAACAATTGACTTACCTTGGAAGACGTGAAGGTCCCCGGTTGCTAGTTCATAGGCAACAACAGCAGCAGGTCTTTCAACTCCATCAACAGTGTTCATAACTAGATCTAGAACATAGAACTCGTTATAGAACTCAATGCCTAACTTCACACAGTTTTGGTAAAGAGTCTGCAAGATCATGTGACCAGTTCTGTCTGCTGCGTAACAGCTTCTTCTAACTGGAGCTTTACCGTGATCACGAGTGTGTCCACCGAAACGTCTTTGGTCAATCTTGCCGTCAGGTGTTCTGTTGAACGGAAGACCCATGTTCTCTAGATCGATAACAGCCTGAACAGATTCCTTAGCAAGAATTTCGGCAGCGTCTTGGTCAACTAGGTAGTCTCCACCTTTAACAGTGTCGAAGGTGTGCCATTCCCAAGAGTCTTCTTCAACGTTGGCTAGAGCAGCAGCCATACCACCTTGAGCAGCACCAGTGTGTGAACGAGTAGGGAAGAGCTTGGAGATAACAGCAGTCTTGGCATGTGGTCCAGCTTCAATTGCTGCACGCATACCTGCACCACCAGCACCAACGATTACAACGTCATACTGGTAGTGATGAACTTTAACTTCTGACAATTTTTTCCTTACGGCTTACAAACGCTAGGTAGGTAGTTAACGGCTTCAGGGTCGATGCATGGATCAAATGTTGTGATGACAAGTGTTCCTAAGATGATCAATATTGCTGCCACAGACCAAAGAGCAATGTTCAAGCTCTTTCTTACCCATTCACGCTCTGAATAGTCGTTGACTAGAGTTCTCATTCCGTTGGTTCCGTGAATAAGCGCAAGCCAAAGCATGATGCCGTCATAGACCTGCCAGAATGGGTCAGCCCACTTTCCAGCAACGAAAGCAAAGTCAATTGACTTAACGCCACGCTCTGGAAGAACTAGGTTGACCATTAGGTGACCCAAAATCATTACAAGTAGAAGGGCTCCTGAGATACGCATGAAGATCCATGCTCTTTTTTCCCACTGAGCGCTCTTGCGGCTTCTTGGCTGGTTCGGTTGTTCAATAACGACGCTCAATTTACGCTCCAAAGGTGTGCATTAGTTGGCGAGGAACCCAGGCGGCCATTAGAACCACGAAGATTACGAGGACAATCCAGAACATTTGGTTCTGGTACTTAGAGCCTTTGCTCCAGAAATCGATGAGAATCACACGAATACCGTTGAATCCGTGGAAAAGGATGGCTGCGACTAGACCAATCTCAGCTACACCTACTATTGGAGTTTTGTAGACGGCCATGATTGAGTTGTAAGCCTCAGGGCTAACTCTGACCAATGCTGTGTCAAGAACGTGTACCAAAAGGAAGAAATAGATTCCAACCCCAGTAATACGGTGCAATACCCAAGACCACATGCCTATTTTGCCTCGATACAAAGTACCAGCAGGTCTTCTAGCCACGAAACTCCTCCTTGAATGGCAGCAAAAGCTTGCCTTATTTGCCTTAATGATAACCCAAGAACTCAAACAAAAATCTGCAAACCTGCCATCTGGGTTAGGCTTTTGGGAGTATGAATGACTCTAAAGAGCCAATGGCTCGTTTCTATTCTGTGATTCCTGCCGGAGGAATTGGTAGCAGGCTATGGCCGCTATCTCGTGCCTCCGCACCTAAGTTCTTGCATGACCTAACAGGGTCGGGTCAAACCCTTTTGCAAGACACCTGGGAGAGGCTAGCTCCACTATCTGGAGCAGATCGAATTGTTGTTGTAACTGGTGTTGCTCACCGCACTGCTGTTTCCGAACAATGTTCAGATTTAGTTGAAAACAACCTTTTCCTTGAACCAAGTCCTAAGGACTCAACTGCAGCCATTGCTCTGGCAGCTGCGATTCTTGTAAAGAGAGAACCAGATGTAATCATCGGTTCTTTTGCTGCAGATCACGTCATCACTGACAACAAAGAATTCACTGACTGCGTCAAAGAGGCAGTAGCGGTAGCCGCCACAGGAAAGATTGTCACCATCGGTATTCAACCATCCGAACCATCAGTTGGCTTCGGATACATCAAAGCAGGCGACAAGATTGACCTTCCTTTTGCTAAGCATGCTCGTGAAGTAGCAAAGTTTGTTGAGAAGCCAGATATTGAACGTGCTCGCAAATATGTTGCTTCTGGCAAGTACCTATGGAATGCAGGAATGTTCATTGCCCCTGCATCGCTCATTCTTTCTGTTCTTGAAGAAACAGAACCAGAGCTTCACTCCAAGATCATGATCTTGGCTGAAGCTTGGGGGACAGCATCTCAAGAAAAGGTATTCGAAGATGTCTGGCCTACTCTCAAGAAGATTGCCGTTGACTACTCAGTAGCCGAACCGGCTGCGGCTCAAGGCCTAGTGGCCGTTGTTCCAGCTAAATTCGGCTGGCACGATGTCGGTGACTTTGCAGCTATTGCTGAATTGCAATCAGGTGGAAAGCGAAATCACCTTGCTGTGTTGGGCGAAGTGACTGTGCTTTCAGATAAGTCCAGCGGAATCCTAGTTTCAGAAACAGGACGCCTAGTTGCTCTTATCGGTCTTGACGATGTAATTGTTGTTGACACCCCTGATGCCCTTTTGGTTACTACAAAAGAGCATGCCCAGAGAGTGAAGAACCTAGTTGACTCGCTCAAAGTAACTGGCCACAGCGAAGTTCTCTAAGCACTATCCAATGAAAACCCTAAGCAGAGTAGTTGCAGGATTTGTCCTGCTAGGTCTAGCCATGGGACTTAGCTCTTGTGCACCTGCCGAAGTAGTCAAACCAGATGTGAAGGCAAAATCAACAGCCTGCCTTATTCGATCGACAACAATCGTTCCTGGAACTCCCGAAAAACAATTAGCCGTGGATCTAGTCGAAGCAAAAATTGTCTATGGACTTGCTGTTCGTGAAGTAAGCATTGATGATTCAAAAGAGTACATCCCGACTAGTCTGCTGAAAGCGCTGCAGGGCGGGTGCGTAATCATGGTTTCAGCAAATCCAAACTACTTAGCAGATTTGGCTACGTTTGCCCGCGGTCATTCAAAGATGATGGTGCTATTTGTTGGCGGGAAGATATCAATTTCAGACCAACCATCAAACTTCAGATGGGTAGAAGATGATGCCCTGAGTGGTGCTCGCTTGGCTGGATACTTTGCAGCCGGCAAGTCTGTCAACCAAAGCGTCAACTTGTTCATTCAACCCGCCTATTCAGATGCCAAGAAACTGAAGAGCTCTTTCATTAGAGGGGTAAAGGACTTTGACGAGCTTTCAGGCACCGAAACTAAGACCGTCTTTGCTCAAACCCCAACATCTAAGACCTTGACTACAAAGCTGGACCGATTGGCTTCCACTGATGTGGCAGCTATTTTCGGGGGCAAGAGCATTTGGAAGAACATCAGTCCAGATCAGGCCGATGGCCCTTACCTTATTGGAGCTGATCTCCAACTTGGCAGTTCAGAGCTCGCTCTTGAGCCTAGGGTTCAGGTCTCGGTCGAGAGAAACACCAGTAGATACGTGCTAAACGCCGTGGCAGCACTTCTAAACAGAGAGTTTTCGGCTCAACCTCTATATAGGAAGTCTGGGGCTCTGAAGCTTAACACGGTTGAACTTAGGATCAGCGAGCCAGATTCAATTGACGGAGCCTTGTTGACCAGTCTTGAAACCTATAGGCAGTCACTGATTTCTCCTGTTAATTAGGGAATTGTAACGCCTAGGTAAATACCTTGCGTTAGAGGCCAAAAGTGTCGCTGGGGGCTAGTAGTGTCTAGATGTGTGTGGTTGGTGATTGGCATCAACTCAAAAAATCAGGAGGACACAAGTGAACAAAGTTTCACGTAAGGCAATAGCAGGAGTAGCAATGGCAGCAGCCAGCTTGCTAGTTCTTTCAGGCTGTGCTGCAAAGCCAGGTGCAGGATTCATCGAGTGTGGTGTTTCTGACGAAGGTTCATGGGCTGACAAGTCATTCAACGAATCTGTAATGGATGGTATGGAGAAGGCAGCAGACGAGTTTGGTGTAACACTAACCTCAGCTGAGTCAAACTCTTCAGAAGACTTCGCTCCAAACCTAGACGCAATGGTTGCAGCTAAGTGTGACGTTATCTTCGCAGTAGGCTTCAACCTAGTTGACGCAGTTAACGCAGCAGCAGAAGCAAACCCAGAGGTTAACTTCGTAACAATCGATGGTTGGTCAAACGGAGCAACAAACCTAAAGCCAGTTGGTTACAACATGGCTGAGTCATCCTACCTAGCTGGTTATGCAGCTGCGTACTACTCAACTTCAAAGGTTGTTAGCGTTTACGGTGGTCTTCAGATCGGTGCTGTTACAGCATTCATGGATGGTTTCTACTACGGTGCAAAGGCATACGAAGCTGAGACAGGCACACCAGTGACCGTTCTTGGTTGGGATGCAACAACACAGCAGGGTGACTTCATTGGTGGATTCGCTCCTAACGCTCCAGAAGGCAAGACAATTGCTGCTGGTCACCTAGCAGCTGGCGCAGACGTACTAGTTCCAGTTGGTGGAGACCAGTTCGGTGCTCTTTCAGAAGCGATCTCTGAGTCAGGTGTTGACGCAAAGATGATCGGTGTTGACAAGAACATCAGCGTTACAAGCCCAGAATATGCACCTCTAACTCTTACCTCAATTGAGAAGAGAATGGGTTCAGCAGTTTACGACATCGTGAAGGCACTTGCAGTTGACAAGGAAGCTTTCGCTGGTGGAATGGACAACGCTTACACAGGTACATTGGCTAACGGTGGAACTGACATCTCAGAGACAGAGTTCCTAGATGACGCACTAAAGACAAAGCTTGCAGAACTAAAGGCAGGCATTATCGATGGTTCAGTAAACCCACTTGGCTAATTACTAGACAAGTAGTTTAGGAACTGCCGAGGCTTAGGCCTCGGCAGTTCTTGCTTTAAGCTGGCCTCTAAAAACTTGAGGTAGATTAGTACTCAGGAAATGCAAAGGAGCCAGACCCTCACATGAAGCTTGAACTCAAGAACATCACTAAACGCTTCGGTACTCTTGTCGCTAACGACAACATCAGCCTTACCCTTGCTCCAGGAGAAATCCTCAGCCTCCTTGGTGAAAACGGAGCTGGCAAATCAACTCTCATGAACGTCCTCTACGGATTGCTTCAACCTGATGAAGGTCAAATCTTGATTGACGATAAAGCCATTAAATTCTCAGGCCCTGGAGATGCGATGGCAGCTGGTGTTGGAATGGTTCACCAACACTTCATGCTTATTCCAGTTTTTACTGTCGCAGAAAACGTTGTTCTAGGTCACGAGCAAACTGGCAAAGTTGGCAACTTAGATCTTGAGGCAGCACGCAAACTTGTGAAAGAAATTTCAGATCGTTTTGGATTTGATATTGATCCAGATGCAAAGGTTCAAGACCTTCCTGTTGGTGCTCAGCAAAGAGTTGAAATCATCAAGTCTTTGGCGAGAGACGCAAAGATTCTTGTTCTTGATGAGCCAACGGCTGTGTTAACTCCGCAGGAAACAGATGAACTTATGGAGATCATGAGAGGCCTTAGCAAAAACGGAACCTCAATCATCTTCATTACCCACAAACTTCGTGAAGTTCAGAAAGTAGCAGATCGAATCATTGTTATCCGTCAAGGAAAAGTTGTTTCCGAGGCAAGCCCTAAGGCAACAGCAGGAGAACTGGCTTCATTGATGGTTGGACGTGAAGTTGACCTTGACACCAAGAAGAGCGCTGCCAAACTTGGTGCTGAAACGTTGGTCGTCAAAGACCTAACTGTTCTAGATGACCGTAATCAGCAAATGGTTAATGGAATCAGTTTCTCTGTTCATGACGGTGAAATTCTGGCTATCGCTGGTGTCCAAGGAAATGGTCAAACAGAGTTGGCTGAAGCCATCCTAGGTTTGAGAAAGATCCACAACGGAAGTATCACCGTCGCAGGCAAGGACTTGACTAAGAGCAACGTACGTGAAGTGCTAGAAGCAGGTGTTGGCTACATCCCTGAAGACCGCAAGAAAGACGGTCTTGTAGGGGAGTTCTCAATTGCTGAAAACCTAATGCTTGATGGATCATTCGGTAAGCCATTTGCTAAAGGTGTTCAGATTGACTTCGCTAAGCGTGACGAGATTGCTGCCAAGCTAATCCAGGAATTTGACATTCGCACACCTTCTGCAGGCACCTTAGCCAAACAACTATCCGGTGGTAACCAGCAGAAAGTTGTTGTTGCTAGAGAAATGAGCAGAGACCTAAAAGTCTTGATTGCTTCCCAGCCAACCCGTGGTGTTGACGTTGGGTCAATTGAATTCATTCACGAACAGATTGTTGCCGCTCGTGATGCTGGAAAGACTGTAGTGATTATCTCCACAGAGCTTGATGAAGTTCTTGCTCTTGCTGACCGTATTGCTGTTATGTATCGAGGTCGCATAGTTGGAATTGTTGATGCAAAGGCTACAAGAGAAAAGCTTGGAAAGATGATGGCAGGTATTGCAGCATGAGTAAGAAAAAAGAAGTAGCAGTAGAACAGTCTTCACAAGATAAAGCAACTAAAGTCCTTCATGAAATCATGGCGGGCGATCCAGTAAGAATTGCTTTATCTGTTCTCCTTGGCTTCATCATCGGAGCTATCTTCATGGTGGTCTTTGACAAGAGCGTTGTGAAGGCCTGGGGTAACTTTGGGGCAGATCCGAGCATGGCTCTGTCAACTGTTTGGTGGACTATCCAGGATGGTTATGGAGCTCTATTCTCTGGTTCTATTCTGAACTTCGGTGCAGACAGTTTTGTCACTGCAATCCGTCCATTCACTGAAACTCTAAGATTCGCAGCTCCACTAATCATGGCGGGTCTAGGCGTAGCTCTAACTTTCCGAGTTGGTCTATTCAACATCGGTTCTACTGGGCAGATTCTTGTAGGTCTAGCTGGTTCAACATTCGTTGCAACACGTCTAGAGATGCCAATCATCATCCACATGCTTGTAGCGGTATTCGCTGCTGTTGTTTGTGCGATGGTCTGGGGAATGATTGTTGGTGTTCTGAAAGCTAAAACCGGTGCTCACGAAGTAATCGTGACAATCATGTTGAACTACGTTGCACTGTCTTTGTTCACATACTTATTGAGACAGCCGGAACTTCTTCTAGAAGAAGGCGGAGGTGGAACTCCTAAGTCTGACAACCCAGATGACACTGCTCGCCTAGGTTTGCTATTTGGTCCAGACTTCCAGCTTCACTACGGATTGATCTTTGCTGTCCTAGCAGTTGTTTTCTACTGGTGGCTAATGGAGAAATCAACCTTCGGATTTAGATTCAGAATGGTTGGGCACAACCCTTCTGCAGCAAGAGCTGCAGGTATCAAAGTAGAAAACACATTTGTTTGGGCACTGGCTATTTCAGCAGGATTCTCTGGTTTAGCAGCTGCTAACCAGGGGCTAAGCGTTGACGGTGGTCTAACCACAAGCATTGAAGCAGGTATTGGTTTTGACGCAATCACCGTTGCACTTCTAGGTGGCTCAAGAGCTGGTGGAGTTGTAATGGCTGGACTGCTGTTCGGTGCATTCAAGGCAGGATCTGCAACTATGCAGGTTGCTGGTGTTTCCCCTGAAGTTCTTGGTGTTGTCAAGGCACTGATTGTTCTATTCATTGCCGCTCCACCAATCATTAGAGCCTTCTACCGATTGCCGGTACCAGGACCAAAGGTTTTTGAAGCAACTCAGAAGGCTAAAGCAGCGAAGGTGATCAAGTAATGAAAAATGTAGAAGTCACCCCCGGAATGTTCTCTTCCGCAGTGGTTAAGCCGAGCCTAAAAACTCCGATTACCCTGGTTGCTGCCGCAATGGTCGTTATTGTTTTCTTTGGTTTTCTAGGTAAAGCTGGCGACATCAGTTTTGTTTGGAGCGACAAGCGTGAAGCTTTGCAGTTGCCTCCATTTGTAGTCAACTCAATGTTCTTCTGCACACTTGTCGGAGCTTTGCTACTGATGATTGGTTTGCTTTCAGTTGCATTGAGCATTCGCGGAGTTAAGACTCCAGTCTGGCTAATTGCTATCTACTCTCTTGGAGCGATGATGGCTCTTCTAGGATGGCTAGCTACTGAAGCTACCCAAGGTGTTCAGATGATTTTCATTCTTGGAAACACATTGGTTCTAGCAATCCCACTTATCTTCGGTGGTATGGCGGGCATCATGTCAGAGCGCGTCGGTGTTGTGAACATTGCAATTGAAGGACAGCTTCTAACTGGAGCTTTTGTTTCAGCAATCGTTGGAACTATCACTGGCAATCTTTACGTTGGAATGATTGCAGCGATGATTGCTGCAGCCTTGCTATCAACAGTGTTGGCATCTCTTGCAATTAAGTACCTAGTCGAGCAGATTATCATCGGTGTGCTGCTAAACGTTTTGGTTATTGGTGTTACAAACTTCTTGTACTCAGCGTGGGTGGACGATGACAGCATCAACCTAAACTTCCCTGGAACATTCGACAAGATTGCAATTCCATTCCTGTCAGAGATTCCGATTCTAGGTCAGGTTCTTTTCAATAACAGAATCACTGTTTATTTGATGTTTATCCTTGTTCCACTGCTTTGGTATGTATTGTTCAGAACCAAGCTAGGACTAAGAGCAAGAGCCGTTGGTGAGCACCCGCTAGCTGCTGACACAGTCGGTATCAACGTTGCTAGAACAAGATTCTGGTGGGTAACTATCGGTGGAGCAGTTGCTGGTCTCGGTGGAGCATCGCTAACTCTTGGAAACGTAGGTTCATTCGGACGTGAAATGTCTGCTGGTCTTGGATTTATTGCCCTAGCGGTTGTAATCCTCGGTCGTTGGCAGCCAATCTATGTGACCCTAGGAGCATTGCTCTTCGGCTTCACAATCATTCTCAAGGTTTGGGCTAACCAGGTTTCTCCTGGTATTCCAGTGGACTTCATCACCATGGTTCCTTATCTTGTGACTCTGGTAGCAGTTGCTGGTTTTGCTGGAAAAGTAAAGCCTCCTGCCGCTTCCGGTCAACCTTACGTAAAGGGCTAAATACATGTCTCAAGAGATCGACTGGAGTGCGTTGAAGGCTGCGGCTATTGCTGCAATGAAAAACGCTTACGCTCCATACAGCCACTATCCAGTTGGAGCTGCTGCTCTAGTCGATGATGGTCGTATTGTTTCTGGTTGCAACGTTGAAAATGCAAGTTACGGTGTTGGCCTCTGTGCTGAATGTGGTTTGGTTAGCAACTTGAGCATGACTGGCGGTGGAAAGCTAGTTGCTTTCTATTGTGTTGATGGAGCAGAAAACATTCTGATGCCTTGCGGTAGATGTCGCCAACTTCTGTTTGAACACTCAAGTGAGGGAATGCTCTTGCAGACAGTGTCAGGCATCAAAACAATCGATCAGGTCCTTCCTGATGCATTTGGTCCACGTGACCTAGCCGAAGGTTTCGGCGCTGATGAAAGAAACTAGGAACTAATTGTCTAAAGAATTTTCCGCAGTTGAACTAATTGTTGCTAAGCGAGAGAAACAAGAGCTTTCTACCGAGCAAATCAATTGGCTAGTAGCCAATTACACCTCAGGTGTTGTTGCAGACGAGCAAATGTCTGCAATGGCAATGGCTATCTTGCTCAACGGTATGAACAGAAGAGAGATTAGAGATCTCACCTTGGCAATGATTGCCTCAGGCGAAAGATTGGACTTCTCATCTCTCACAGTTCCAACTGCTGACAAGCACTCAACCGGTGGTGTTGGCGACAAGATTACCTTGATGCTTGCTCCACTAGTTGCAGTCTTCGGTGTTGCAGTGCCTCAGCTAAGTGGTCGAGGCCTTGGTCACACCGGTGGAACTTTAGACAAGCTAGAGGCTATTCCAGGCTGGCAGGCATCTCTTTCTAATCAACAGATGCATGACCAGCTAGAGAAGGTTAATGCTGTTATTTGTGCTGCTGGAGCAGGTCTTGCTCCAGCGGATAAGAAACTCTATGCACTTAGAGATGTAACAGGAACTGTTGAAGCTATTCCACTTATTGCTAGCTCAATCATGAGTAAGAAGATCGCTGAGGGCACCTCTGCTCTTGTTCTAGATGTCAAAGTTGGCTCAGGTGCTTTCATGAAGACACTAGAGCGAGCACAAGAACTGGCTCAGGTGCTCACTCAGCTAGGAGCAGATGCGGGTGTGAAGACCAGTGCTCTGCTTACAGACATGTCCACCCCTCTTGGTCGCAAAGTCGGTAACGCTCTTGAAGTTGATGAGGCAGTCGAAGTACTTGCCGGTGGCGGTTCTCAGGACCTAATTGATATCACTGTTGAGCTAGCCAGAGAGATGCTTCGTCTATCAGGTAGGACCGATGTTGATGTCGCTGCGGCTTTGAATGACGGTCGTGCCATGGACAAGTGGAACGAAATGATTAGAGCTCAGCATGGAGATCCGACAGCAAAGCTTCAGGTTGCTAAGCACGAGCACACCATCCTGGCGGAAAGCTCAGGTTATGTGAACGAGCTAGATGCTCTTGCAGTTGGGACAGCATCATGGCGTCTAGGTGCTGGACGTGCTCGTAAAGAAGATCCAGTACAGTTCGGAGCCGGAATCATTCTGCACGCTAAACGTGGAGAGAAGATCGAAAAGGGAGCTCCGCTTCTGACCCTTTATACAGATGAACCAGAACGCTTTGATAGAGCAATTGAGGCTCTATCTGGTGGAATCAAGATTGAGAGTGAAATCTCATCAGGCTTCACACCGCTTATCCTTGACCGTATCAACGCCTAAAGAGAAACGAATAATGTCTAAACTAAACATCCAGTCCCTGCCTAAAGTCTCACTGCACGATCACCTAGACGGTGGCCTACGTCCTCAAACCATTATTGATTTGGCTAAAGAGATCGGGCATGAACTTCCTGCAGACAATGCCAGAGATCTCCGCGACTGGTTCCTAGAGTCTTGTGACTCTGGTTCTCTAGAGAGATACCTTGAGACATTCGTACACACCTGTGCTGTTATGCAGACCAAAGAAGGCCTTATCAGAGTGGCTAGAGAGTTTGCTCTAGATCTAGCCGCTGATGGAGTTATCTACGGTGAAGTTCGCTACGCACCAGAGCAGCACTTGGAAAAGGGTCTAACCCTAGAAGAAGTTGTTGAATACGTTGAAGAAGGTCTAAGCCAGGGTAGAGCAGAAGTTGCTGCTAACGGCGGCTACCTCGTAACAGGTCAGCTGGTAACTGCTATGAGACAGAACGACAATGCTCAGAAGATTGCTGAACTAGCTGTTGCTTACCGCGACCGCGGAGTAGTTGGTTTCGACTACGCAGGACCTGAGTCAGGCTTTAGCCCATCTCGTCACGCAGGTGCATTCAAGTGGCTTAATGAACAGTTGATGCCGGTTACCCTTCACGCTGGAGAAGGAGCAGGCAAGGACTCAATCAAGGATGCTCTTGTTGATGGCAGAACACTTAGATTGGGTCACGGAGTTCGCATCATTGAAGACATCTTTGTTGATGCTGAAGATGAGAACCAGAAGGCATTTGGAGATATTGCTGCTTGGGTTCTAGAGCGTGGCATTGCCTTGGAACTGAGCCCTTCATCAAACCTACAAACAGGTGCCCTACCTGACATTGATCAGCCTCAGATGAGTGATCACCCATTCGACATTCTTTACGGTCTTGGCTTCAACGTAACTGTGAACACCGATAACCGCTTGATGAGTGGAACTACTTTGACTCGTGAACTTGAGCTTCTAAGTGAAACCTTTGGTTATGACCTAGACGATCTTGAACTGTTCCAGCTAAATGCTGCTAACGCAGGTTTCATGGACATGGATGTTAGGGCCGAAATCATCGAACGCATTTCAGATGCATTTGAGGCTGCTCACTAACGATGAACTCAGTGTTGTTGAAGGCTCTGGGACAAGGATCCATAAAGCTTCAGCAAACTTGTGTCAATTGGAAAGAAAGCTTTGAAGTAGCGGGTGCTGCTCTAGTTGAAAGCAATAGAACAACCGCTCAATACACCCAAGACATGATTCAGGCTTTTGAAGACCTTGGACCATATATGGTTGTCGCCCCTGGTATTGCACTTGCTCATGCTCGACCATCTTCATCGGTAATCGAGACTGGTTTATCTCTGGTTACACTTGCAACCCCAATTGAGTTTGGCAGTGCTTCTAATGATCCAGTGTCACTAGTAATTGGTCTAGCGGCAGTTGATCACGATAGTCACATTGATTTGATGGCAGCGCTTAGCGAATTGCTAATGAGTAACGAGAGTGTAACCTTCTTGGCTCAGGCTGTGAATGAGAGCGAAGTTCGCACTTACCTTAGTTAAACTGGGGTAGTGAAGATACTTTCGGTTTGTGGAATGGGCATTGGTACGTCAGTGCTACTAAAAATGAACGCCGAAAAAGTTCTTGAAGCCATGGGTATTGAAGCAGAAGTACTAGCAGCTGACATCACCAAGGCTAAGCGCGATGGGGAAGGTGCAGACATCATTCTGACTACCCCAGAACTAGTTGTCTTACTTGAAGGCATGCCTGGGAAGATTGTCCCAATCGAGCATGTCTTTGATCTAACTGAAATCCGCGAGAAGCTCTCTGCAGCTCTGCTCTAGAGCATCTAGAAGTGCTTGAGCACTTTCTTTAGAATCTGAAACAGCTTCTAGATAACACTTGAGCTTTGGCTCAGTTCCACTTGGTCGAATAATCACTCGTCTGCCATCGGCAAGGTCAAATCTCAAACCATCGGTAGGCATTAGGTCTTTGCTACCTAAGCTCATGTCGCTAAATGTGGTTTCTAATCCTGCTAGTTCTTTTGGAGGGCTAGTTCTGATGCTCTGCATTGCTTTGCCAATAATGCTGATGTCGCTTACTCGGATAGAAATCTGCCCAGTGGCATAAAAACCATAACGTTGACCTAATTCATCTAGAAGATCCCAGAGAGTTCTACCCTTAGCCTTTTCTCTTCTGGCTATGTTGGCAAGCATGAGGGCAGCGCTGACTCCATCCTTATCGGCAACCTGCTCTGGATCAATGCAGTAGCCGAGAGCTTCTTCGTAGCCAAATATTAGGTTAGGAACCTTCGAGATCCATTTGAAACCTGTGAGTGTGGCTTTGAATTCAAGACCGGAGTGGGCCGCTACCTTGGCTAAAACTGAACTGGAGACAATACTGCAGGCCAGTGTTCCGGTAGTTGCCTTACTAGCAATCTCATCAGCCAGGATTAGCCCAACCTGATCTCCTGTAAGTCGTTGCCAGCCATCAGTCGTTGGTAGAGCTACTGCTACTCTGTCTGCATCTGGGTCATTAGCAATAATTAGATCAGCGTCTTGAGATTGAGCTAAAGCCATAGCTAAATCCAGAGCACCTTTTTCTTCTGGATTAGGAAAAGCAACTGTTGGGAAGCTACCATCTGGGACTACTTGCTCCGGAACAGGAATTAGTTTTTCTGATCCAGCTGATTCAAAGAGTGATTCAATGCTTGACCAGCCAACACCGTGCATAGGTGTGTAGACAATCTTTAGGGGAGTACCATCTGATTTTCCACCTGCTTTAAGAGCACTCTTTAGATAGGCAGCTCTAATCTCTTCACCAATGAGTTTGTATTCAGATGATTTCTTTAGTGAATCGAAAGTTTGTGTTTCTGCAATCTTTGCTATCTCTGCGGCAATTTGATTATCAACTGGAGAAATGATTTGTGAGCCATTGAAGTCTCCACCTAGATAGACCTTGTATCCGTTATCTCTTGGTGGATTGTGAGAAGCGGTGACCATGATGCCAGCACTCATACCTAGTGCTCTAGTTGCATAAGAAACAAGAGGAGTTGGACCCATTTGATCCAGGAGTAATACTTCAATACCCATACCGGCTAATACTTCAGCAGAGTCTTTAGCGAATACATCGCTGTTCACTCGGCCATCAAAACCAATAACAACACTTGCTGTTTTGTTTTGACTAAGCAGGTAATTGCCAAGGCCCGCTGCTGTTTGAGCAACCAGCACCCTATTCATGCGGTTAGGGCCTGCCCCAAGTTCTCCTCGAAGACCAGCGGTACCGAACTCTAGTCGAGTGTGGAATCTGCTTGTCAGGCCATCTAAGTCAGTGTTGTCTAAGAGTGCTTGTAGTTCAGCTCTAGTTTCTGGATCTGGATCTTGGTTGAGCCAGGCTAGTGCTTTCTCTTTTAGTTCTAAGGACATAGTTAGAGTTTGGCAACAATCGAAGCTAGTAGAGCACTGATACGAGGCTCAGCTTCCTTACCTGCTTCTAGAACTTCTTTGTGGCTAAGTGGGCTATCGCTGATACCAGCAGCCAAGTTTGTTGAAAGAGATAGTCCTAGAACTTCTAGACCTGATTGACGAGCAGCAATTGCTTCAAGAGCAGTTGACATACCTACGATGTGTGCTCCCATGGCTTTTGCCATTTGAACTTCAGCAGGAGTTTCGTAGTGAGGACCACGGAACTGCATGTAGACACCTTCATCTAAAGATGCATCAACTGTTCTAGCAATGTCTCTAAGACGAAGTGAATAGAGATCGGTTAGGTCAACAAAGTTAGCGCCTTCAATTGGGCTAGCTGAAGTGAAGTTAATGTGATCGCTAATAAGTACTGGTGTGCCAGGCTTCCAAGAAGTTTTGATACCACCGGCACCGTTAGTCAAGATCATGGTCTTCACGCCAGCTGCTGCTGCGGTTCTAACTCCATGAACAACTCTTCTAACGCCATGGCCTTCGTAGTAGTGAGTTCTAGCCCCTAGAACTAGAGCGTGCTTTCCTGAAGGAAGAAGGATTGAGCGAATAGTTGAAATGTGTCCAACAACTTCTGACCTAGTGAAACCAGGTACTTCAGCTGCATCAATAGTGGATACTGTTTCACCGATAAGGTCAGCTGCCTTGGCCCAACCTGAACCTAGGGTAAGTGCGATATCGTGCTGGGCTATGCCGGACTTTTCAGCAATTACTAGGGCTGCTTGTTCGGCTATTTGGAATGGATCCGCCTTTGGATCATCTAATGGATTGCTCATAGGGCAAGTCTAATCTTCAAATATGCGACACAATTGAGGGGTGAGTGATCTTCAACAAATAAAGCAGCACATTGTCATTATTGGTGGAGGCCCAGGTGGCTATGAGGCTGCTGTGGCAGGTATCCAGCTAGGTGCTGAAGTAACCCTTATTGAACGTAACGGTGTGGGTGGCAGTGCTGTTTTGACAGATGTAGTTCCTTCTAAAGCCCTGATTGCAACAGCTGATGCAGCTAATGCCATTAGAGAGGCAGGGGAGCTGGGGATTAGATTCAAGGCTGATGGAGTGTCCGTCTCAGCCAAAGTGGATCTAGATCTAGGGGCTATCAACTCAAGACTTCTAGCTATTGCTAAAGAGCAGTCAGAAGAAATGACTCAGACTCTTGTTGATATGGGAGTTCGACTCATTCATGGCACAGGAAAACTTGATGGCAACCACCATGTTGTTGTAACAACTCATGACGGCAAAGAAGAACGTCTAGAAGCAAAGACCATCATCGTCTCAGTGGGTGCTCACCCGAGAACTATTGAAAGTGCTAAGCCTGATGGGGAGAGAATTCTTACCTGGCTAGATCTTTACAACCTCAAAGAACTTCCTGAACACATGATTGTTGTTGGTTCTGGTGTGACTGGAGCAGAGTTTGCTTCTGCTTATCTAGGTCTTGGATCGAAAGTGACTCTTGTTTCATCAAGAGACACAGTTCTTCCAGGTGAAGATGCCGATGCAGCTGCCCTTATCGAAAAAATATTTATTAGAAACGGCATGCATGTTCTTTCTAAGTCAAGAGCAGAAAGTGTTATCAACACTGGATCTGGTGTTGAAGTGAAACTTGCTGATGGCACAGTACTTCAAGGGTCACACTGTCTAATGGCCGTTGGTTCAATTCCAAACACTAAAGACCTAGGGCTAGAAGAAGCTGGAGTTCAGCTCACTGAATCTGGTCACGTAATTGTGAACAAGGTTGCTAGAACCTCTCGAGCAAATGTTTATGCAGTTGGCGATTGCACCACGTTCCTGCCTCTAGCTTCTGTGTCAGCGATGCAGGGTAGAACTGCTGTATTCCATACTCTTGGCGATGTTGCAGCACCTACTGAACTTAGAAATGTTGCAGCTAACGTGTTTACCGCTCCTGAGATCGCTTCAGTTGGTTGGTCTGAGAAAGATGTTCTCGAAGGCAAGGTATCAGGCACCGTCCACAAAATCGAACTTGAACTAAACCCAAGAGCAAAGCTTCAGGGAGTAAAGGATGGATTCATTAAGTTGATTGCATCCCCTGGTGGAACTGTTATTGGTGGAGTTGTTGTGGCACCAAAGGCTAGTGAACTTATCTACCCAATCGCTATTGCTGTTGAGAACAGATTAACTGTTGATCAGATCGCAAAGACCTTTGCAGTTTACCCATCAATCTCGACATCCATTACGGATGCTTCACGTGCTCTGCACGTGCCTAACGTTTAGGGTTCTTACTCTTCGAATTCAATGAGCATAGTTCCAGCAGGAACTGTTGCTCCCACTGCAACGTGAATCTTCTTCACAACGGCATCTCTAGAAGCGTTCTGAGGTGATTCCATCTTCATGGCTTCAAGTACTAGAAGTTGCTGACCTGCAGCCACCTTGTCACCTTCAGCAACAGCAATCTTCACAACAGTTGCCTGCATCTGAGCGGTCAGGTGCTTACCTGAATCAGCCTGAACATCGGTGTGTGCTTTGCGCTTAGGAGCTGGAGCTGCTGGCTTAGAGCCACCGTTTAGGAAGAGTTGCTTAGGAAGGCTAACTTCAATTCTCTTGCCATCGATTTCAACAACAACGCTGTTTCTTGCAGGTGCCTGAGCTCCAGCTTGAGCAACACCAGACCAAGGCTCGATGTCGTTAGTCCATTCGGTTTCAATCCATCTTGTGTAGATACCGAACTTGCCATTTGAACCAATAAAGGCTGGGTCGTTCACAATCTTTCGGTGGAAAGGAATAACTGTTGGCATTCCTTCGATGTGTAGTTCAGCAAGAGCTCTTCTAGATCTCTCTAGAGCTTCTTCTCTAGTTGAACCAGTGACAATAAGTTTTGCAATCATTGAATCGAAAGAACCACTGATTTCAGATCCTGCTTCAACACCGGTATCGATACGAACACCAGGTCCACCAGGAGATTTGAAGGTGTGGATTGAACCAGGTGCTGGCATAAAGTTTCTGCCTGCATCTTCACCGTTGATTCTGAATTCAAATGAGTGACCAGACACAACGGGGTCACCGTATTCAAGCTTGCCGCCTTCGGCAATTCTGAACTGTTCGCGAACAAGGTCTAGCCCTGTTACTTCTTCAGAAACTGGGTGTTCAACCTGAAGGCGAGTGTTTACCTCAAGGAATGAGATTGTTCCATCTTGAGCCACTAGGAACTCACAGGTTCCAGCACCTTGATAACCAACCTCTTTCAAGATTGCTTTAGAAGATTCGTAGAGCCTATTGATTTGATCATCAGTTAGGAAAGGAGCTGGCGCTTCTTCAACAAGCTTCTGGTGTCTTCTCTGAAGAGAACAGTCTCTAGTTGAAACAACAACTACGTTGCCGTAGGCATCAGCAAGACACTGGGTTTCAACGTGACGAGGTTTCTCTAAATACTTTTCAACGAAACATTCACCGCGACCGAAAGCTGCAACTGCTTCACGAGTTGCAGATTCAAATGCTTCGGCAACTTCTTCTTTTTCATAAACAACTTTGATTCCACGGCCACCGCCACCGTAGGCAGCTTTGATAGCAATTGGAAGTCCGTGCTTTGCTACGAACTCAAGAACTTCTTCAGCTCCTGAAACAGGGTTCAGAGTTCCAGGAGCTAGCGGTGCGCCAACTTTTTCAGCTACGTGACGAGCTGAAACTTTGTCACCTAGTTGGTCGATTGCTTTAGGAGATGGACCAATCCAAATAATTCCTGCATCAATTACTGCCTGAGCAAAGTTTGCGTTTTCGGCTAGGAATCCATAGCCAGGGTGAATTGCGTTAGCACCTGATCGCTTTGCGATTGAAAGAATCTTGTCGATAACAAGATAGGTGTCAGCGCTGGTTAGACCATTTAGTGCATATGACTCATCGGCCATGCGGCTATGCATAGCGTCTCGGTCTTGGTCTGCGTAGATTGCAACTGTCTGGATTCCGGCATCTTTAGCGGCACGGATGATACGGACGGCAATCTCACCGCGGTTAGCAATAAGGACCTTGGTTATCTTGGCTGATTTTGAGGCAGTCATAAGACTCAAGCCTACCTATTTAGAGCTCCAAAGGCTTGGGTAATCTACTCCAAGCTTGACACAAAGGTCCCTGAGGGTAGGCAAACTAAGGCCAACAACCGTATGAGAATCACCCTCAATTGCCCTAATAAAGGCCCCTCCGAGCCCATCTATAGTGAAGGCACCTGCTACTTTCAGGGGTTCACCGGTCCCGACATAGGCCAATATCTCTGAATCTGAGAGGTCTGCGAAGTGAACTGTGGTGTTTGTAGCCTGTCCAACAGCCTTAGGAGAAGGGGAGTTCTCTCGGTTATCAATTAGCCAATGGCCCGTGTAGAGCCTGCCTGAGCGACCTCTCATGGACTTCCAGCGTTCAATGGCAACCTCGGGTTCGTGTGGTTTACCGAGAGATTCACCATCTAGATCCAAAGAACTGTCACAACCAATGATTAGAGCTCCTTGAGCCTCTGGGTCGTTCAGAACAGCTTCAGCCTTGGCCTTGGCTAGCAGCAAGACCATATCTTGGGTATTTGTGATTTCTCCGGCTTCAAGGGCTAATTGGGTTACCAGCTCTTCATCCACTCCTGGGGAGATAGTCACAGGCTCAATGCCACCATCTCGAAGAAGTCGAAGACGAGCGGGCGATGTGGAAGCTAAGACAAGTTTGGTCACAGGACCAGACTACCGAAGCAGGTGTGGAACACTTGTTTAGTGAATAAATCAACTAATTGGCTTGACCAGGTAATAGAACTCGATATCGAGAAAGTCGCCCATGGCGGAATCTTCGTAGCAAGACACGAAGGCAGGGTGGTTTTCGTATCCCACGTTCTTCCTGGTGAAAAGGTGAAAGCCAGAGTCTATGAAGATAAGGGTGGCTCATTCTGCAGAGCAGAACCAACCGAGATTCTTGTCGCCTCTCCTGATCGAGTAAAACACTTTTGGAAAAATGCTGAGCAAGCAGGTGGAGCTGAGTTCGGACACATCAAACTATATCGTCAACGCGAATTGAAATCAGATGTTCTCTCTGAAGCACTTCAGAGATTTGCGGGAATTGAAATGCGAGTTCCAGTTCTAGCTGCTCCTGGTGATGATGAGAACAACGGTTTGGGTTATAGAACCAGAATCCAACTTCATGTGAATGAGGATGGCGATGTTGGTCCATACAGAGAACGTAGTCACGAAGTTGTTCGAGTAAAGACTTTGCCTTTGGCAGTTCCTGAAATCCAAGAACTAGGTTTGCATCTAAAGAATTGGCAAGACGTAAAGAAGATTGAGATTGCTGCATCGAGCACAGGACAGATTCAATACACCGTAGACAAGAAACTAAAAGGTGAAGAGAAGTTCTTAGAACGAGCTGGTGGTCGCACATTTAGATTGTCTGCTGGAGCTTTCTGGCAAGTTCATAAAGAGGCAGCTAACGTCTTGGCTAAAGAGATTGTTCTGCTGGCTAAAGCCGAAAACTTCGACAAGAATGCTCAGAACTATGACCTCTACGGTGGCGTTGGTTTATTCAGCGGTGCTTTAGCCGCTGCCTTCGGCTTAGACATCCAAATCACGACTGTTGAAGCAAGCAAGAGTGCTGCTGAGGATGCCAGAAGAAACTTGATTGACATCAAGGGAGCTAAATCTGTGGCAACACCTGTAGAGAGATTCTTAGATGAACTTGCCTCTCACGGGGCTCTAAAGCCAAACAGCACAGTCATTATTGACCCACCAAGATCAGGCGCTGGAAAGCACGTGATTGAGAAATTGCTAACTCTTCAACCAAATCACTTGATTTATGTTGCCTGTGATCCAATTGCTGTTGCTAGAGACCTAGCTCCGCTAACTGAAAGTGGCTACAAGATATCAAGCATCAAGGCATTTGACCTGTTCCCACACACTCATCACTTCGAAACCGTGGTGAGCCTGGTTCGATGAGTTCAAGCGCAAAACCGATCACAATAGCAGTCGTGGATGACCACGATTCAGTGAGGCTTGGCGTCAAAGCGGGGGCTCAAGAAGCTGGCTACACAGTTCTAGACCATGCGGATACTGTCGAAGCACTCCTAGGCAAATTGCAAGAACCTCCGATGGTTGTTGTTTTGGACCTGTCCCTTGCCGATGGTTCCACTCCTGGAAGTAACGTGAAGGCTTTGATCGAGTTTGGTTCTAGAGTCTTGATCTATTCGATTGCCGACAACAAAGACAAAGTAAATGAAGCTCTGCGTGAAGGAGCTGAAGGGCTTGTCGCTAAAGGTCAAGACATGAGCTATCTGTTTGAAGCCATCAGGCTCAGCGCTAATGGGATTACGATCAACACAACTGAAACTGTTGCGGCCATAGACAATGACGTTTCCTTCAGAGCAAATCTCTCTGAAAGAGAATTGCAAGTTGTGAAACTCTACGCATCAGGAATGACGCTAAAGAGTGTTGCCTACGAACTGTCATTGAGTAAATACACAGTCAAAGAACACATTGATAGAGCTAGAGACAAGTATTCAAAAGTTGGCAGACCGGTAACTGGTAAATCAGAACTTCTAATCAGACTCATAGAAGATGGTCTATTCGGGGAAGACCTCATCTAATGCCAATTTCAGCAACCATTGCTAGGGCTCGAGTCGATCGACTTATTGGACGCACTTTCGCAGCAGGAGCGATTGCTCTAAGCGTTGAAAGCGGCCTTAATTTTGTAGGTCAAATTCAATACCTCAATCAAGCATTGGCTTGGCCCCTGACCATATTGCTTTGGTGCACGACGTTAGCTCTTACTTACTCTTTCTGGTTTGGAAAGGCTAACTACCTATATCTAAGAATCCACGCTTTATACATGGTGGTCTTGGTATTTACTTGGCCACTTGTAATTGCCACTGAAGTTCCTCAAGATGGAAGTTTTTATCCTTGGATTTGGTGGGGTATTGACACTGGCTGGATTGCTGTAGCGCTAAGTTTTAGTTGGCGTTTCGCTCTTGTCTATTACGTTTCACTCATCGGTGTTGTGCAGTTTATGTTTTCGCTCCTAATTGGCGGATCTCATCAAGAGACTGCTGTATTGACTGATGCAATTTACACATTCCTAACCAATGCTTCTATTTCTGTTATTGCCCTAATGATTCGTTATGCCGCCGATAGATCAGACAAAGCAAACTCCGAGGCGATCAAGGCCGAGGTATTGCAAGCAGAGGCTGAGGCTAGAGCAAAAGAACGGGTACGTCTTGATGGACTAATTCACGACAGTGTTCTAACCGCTCTGATAAGTGCCACTCAGGCTAAGAGCGATGAAGAGGTGCGAGCCAGCGCAGAGCTTGCTGGCACCGCACTTAGAAAACTCTCTGAAGCTCAAAAACTACATAGCGATACCGAGAGTGTTTACTGCAGTGAACTATTTGATTCGATCATCTTGGCAGCCGAGAGAATTGACCCTCAAATCAGCGCTAAAAAGAACTGCACTACAAGCATTTCAGTAGACGCTGAAGCGGTGTCTGCCCTCACTGAGGCAACCCTTCAAGCTATCCATAATTCGATCATGCATGCTGGGCCAAAGGCGAGTAGAGAACTCAGCCTGAAGTCCAGCAAGGCAGGAATCAAGGTAGTCGTTCTTGATGATGGAAAAGGATTTAGGGTTAGCCAAGTAAATCGGGGGAGACTTGGAATTAAGACTTCTATCATCGGACGAATGCAATCTGTCGGTGGTTCAGCTCACGTTGTTTCACAACCTGGCCAAGGCACAACTGTTGTGTTGGAATGGAGCAACAGTTGATATCAATCAATCGCGCTGTGGCATCCATATTGCCTTTTGTATATGCGCTTTATCTTCCAGTGCAATCGATGTTCTTACCAGGATTTACATCCCGCTATCTCGAAATTATTGCGTTAGTCATTTATTTCTATTGCTCCGCTGCAACCCTTATTTTCTTTAGAGGTTTACAGTTGCCACATTGGCAAGCCTTCATCAACCTAGCTGCAGGATTGGCCTTGCCACTTCTAGTTATCACGCAGCGACAAATCGTTGGCGATGACAGCATTGGAGCTTGGGTCGTAATGGGAACTGCGTTGGTTCTCACCGCATCCGCTGTCAGACAGCAAGCAAGATTAGCTCTAATCGGCCTTGCATTTCTCCTTGGTGTATTGATCTTGGAATATGGATCAGGAGCAATTGCTTCTGCTGGTTTAGCAGGTGCTTTAGTTTTCGTGCTTGCAGGCCTTGGTGTTTCGAGGGGAATAGCAAGAGCCACGAGAGAGTCCGAGCAATTTAGAGCCAAAGAGATTGAGGCTCGCACAAAGATTGCTGAACTTGAAGCGGCAACTCGTGAGCGTCAACAGAGGCTGTCCCAGGTGTTAGGCACCGCAGTTCCCCTTCTCTCTGTAATTAGAGATGCAAAAACGCCATTCAATGAAGACCTGAAACAGTCAACGAGATTAGTCGAAGCAACACTTAGAGATAACTTGAGAGGTAGAGACTTGCTCACCCAGGCTATGACTGCCGAAGTTCAACGACTTAGAAATCTCGGTGTTGAAGTGCTAATTCTGGATGAAGGTGGCACACAGGACCTAACCCCGCTGGAGAGAGATGAACTCCTCAACAAAGCTGTAAAAGCCCTTCAAGTAGTTTCTGAGGGTCGTGTAACTATCAGAAGCCCTAAGGGCGAAGATTTTAGATTGACTGTTGTAGCAACTATTCCTGGACAAGCACAGCCAGTTCTATCACTGAGGCTTTAAACCCCAACGGGCCTTTGCTCTGCTATTGCACAGAACTCGGCCCGTCCCCTGGTGGTGATTGCTTAGACCCCTTAGATCTACTTGCATTCACCTAATGAAAAACTATTTCCATTGCGATAAATATTGTGGAAATCGGAGTCTTTTTTAAGTCCCCACTTAAGGGGACAACTTAAAAAGTTGAAACCCCCTTCAATGAAGGGGGTTTCGGACCGTCGTTTGCTATCCCAGCAACGCTGTTTCTAGTGTATCTAATCCAACGCTTCCCAAGTTCAAAGCTTTCATGTGGAAGTCCTTGATATTGAAGTTAGCGCCTTGACGAACCTTGTATTCATCACGGATGTTTTCCCAGATACGCTGACCAATCTTGTATGAAGGAGCCTGACCAGGCCAACCGAAGTAACGGTGCACTTCAAAGTTGATGAACTGCTCGCTCATGTTGACGTTCTTGCTCATGAAATCAAGAGCGTAGTCGAAGTCCCACTTGCCAGTTCCGTCAAGTCTTGGCTTGCCTAGGTGAACACCGATGTCTAGAACAACACGAGCTGCACGCATACGCTGTCCATCTAGCATTCCTAAACGGTCACCTGGATCATCTAGGAAGCCAAGCTCCTGCATCAAACGCTCTGCATACAGGGCCCAACCTTCACCGTGGCCTGAAGACCAAGAAGCAAGACGACGCCATGAGTTCAATTCAGCTTTGTTATAAACCTTCTGAGCAATTTGGAGGTGGTGTCCTGGAACACCCTCGTGATAAACAGTTGTTGTTTCTCTCCAAGTGTCGAACTCGGTTACACCAACTGGAACTGACCACCACATTCTTCCCGGTCTTGAGAAGTCATCGGTAGGGCTGGTGTAGTAAATACCACCGTGCTGGGTAGGAGCAATCATGCACTCAAGTTTTCTCAGTGGTTCTGCAATGTCAAAGTGGGTTCCACTTAGTTTCTCAATTGCAGCATCGCTAAGTTTCTGCATCCAACGCTGCAGTTCATCGGTGCCGTGAAGTTTGCGTGAAGGATCGTTATCTAGAACCTCAATAGCTTCTTGGACAGTTGCACCTGGCTTGATTTCATTTGCCACTGCATTCTGTTCAGCAACTACGCGAGCAAGTTCTTCAATACCCCACTCGTAGGTCTCATCTAGATCAACCTTCTTACCTAGGAATCTTGCACTGAGCAACTGGTAGCGGTCGCGACCAATTGCATCTTCCTTGTTTCCTGCAGGTAGTAGTTCATTCTTGAAGAAGTCAACAAGCTTTGCATATCCTGCAGTTGCAATTTCAGCAGATGATTCAAGTTCTGCTTTTAGCGATGCAGGTAGTTCACCTGATTCAGGCGCTGCATTCTTGGCAAACTTTCTGAAGAAACCATCAGCAGCCAGAATCTGTTCTGCCTGAGTTGTTGCTAGGACAATCTGACGGATTGCAGGAGTGTCTTTTGCTTCAATACCCTTGCGAAGAGTTTCGATGTAGCCATCAACTGCTCCATCAACAGCCTTCATTCGCTTAGAGATGTTTGACCAGTTCTCCTCTGTTGCAGTTGGAGATAGGTCAAAGATGTCTCTAATGCCTTGAGCGTTAGAAGCGATTGGGTTTAGGTCTCTATTGCCAAGACCTGAATCGTAAATCTCACCGCTTAGCTTCAATGTTGAAGTCATCGCAAGCTTGGTGACTTTGTCCACATCGTCGCGAACTTCAGTTGCTTCAACCTTGGCAAGCATTTCTTTTTCAAGTTTGTTGTAATTAGCTGCAGCTTCTGGGCTGGTGTCTTCTAGTCTGTCTTCGCCAACTTTGAAACCTGCATAGGTAGCAAATTCAGGACTTAGATCAACAAGAGTTTTTACCCAGTCTTCAGCAAGCAGGTCTAACTTGGATGGTTCACGTGACATCTTGATACCTTTCGGGTAGGTCAAATTACTTAGGACAAATCTAGTCCTGTTTTAGTGAGTAATTAGTCCAGCCCTGGACGATACTGAGCACGCCATTGGCCAAAGCCAGGGTTCAGATCGTTTCTAAAGATAGATGCATTTCTATTCCAAGAGGAAGCAGGCTTCTTAGCCTGCTTCTTTCCTTCTGTTACCTGCTCAGCGTGAGCAGCCTCCAAGATTGCAACAACTGCAGCCAACTCCTCAGGAGTTGGGCTACCAGCTAGAACCTTGATGGTTTCAGAAATAGGCTCTGGGTTCATCACAGTGGAATGTTTCCGTGCTTCTTAGGAGGTGTGGTGGCTCGCTTAGTCTTCAGGGCAGCTAGAGCCTTGATAACACTGATACGAGTAGCGGCAGGCTCGATGATTCCATCTAGCTCACCACGTTCTGCAGCAAGGTAAGGGCTAGCAACGTTGTATGTGTATTCAGCAGCTAGCTGAGCTCGTACCTGCTTGACATCTTCACCAGCTTCTTCAGCAGCTTTGATCTTGTCGCGGAACAAGATGTTTACAGCACCCTGTCCACCCATAACTGCGATCTCAGCTGTCGGCCAAGCAAGGTTGATATCTGCCCCAAGTTGCTTAGAGCCCATAACGATGTATGCACCTCCGTAAGCCTTACGAGTGATAACCGTTACTAGCGGAACAGTTGCTTCAGCGTATGCGTATAGCAACTTAGCTCCACGTCTAATCACACCAGCCCACTCCTGATCTGCACCAGGTAGATATCCTGGGACGTCAACAAGAGTTAGCACTGGGATTGAGAATGCATCTGCGAATCTAACAAAGCGAGCAGCTTTTTCAGCAGCATCAATATTTAGTGTTCCTGCAAGTGCACTTGGCTGGTTAGCAACAATAGCAATTGACTGTCCAGCAACTCGAGCGAAACCAATCAAGATGTTCGGTGCGAATAGAGGCTGAACTTCCAAGAACTGGTTGTCATCAACGATTGACTCAATAACTTTGATCATTGAGTAAGGCTGGTTAGGTGAATCAGGAATGATGCTGTTCAGCACTCTGTCTTCGTCAGTGATTTCGAAAGCTTCTTCACTCTCGTAGTGAACTGGTTCGCTCAAGTTGTTTTCTGGTAGGAAGCTAAGCAAGTTTCTTGCATAGTCCAGTGCATCATCTTCATCACTGGCAAGGTAGTGAGCAACACCAGAAGTCTTGTTGTGGGCTAGAGCTCCACCAAGTTCTTCCATCTCAACTACTTCACCGGTAACAGTCTTAATGACATCAGGACCGGTAACAAACATGTTTGAAGTCTTATCAACCATGATGACAAAGTCGGTTAGTGCAGGACCGTAAACAGCACCACCGGCAGCTGGACCCATGATGATAGAAATTTGAGGGATAACTCCGGATGCCATTGTGTGACGCTTGAAGATTTCACCGTACTTACCCAGAGCAATAACACCTTCTTGAATACGAGCACCACCTGAATCAAGAATTCCAATTAGAGGAACACCGGTTGAGATAGCTAGATCCATGATCTTGATGATCTTGTTTCCAGCTGCTTCACCAAGTGATCCACCAAAGATTGTGAAGTCCTGAGAGAACAGTGCAACCTGGCGTCCACCAATAGTTCCGATACCGGTAACTACAGAGTCACCGTATGGACGGTTCTTGTCCATGCCGAATGCAGTTGAGCGGTGTCTAACAAACTCATCCATTTCAACGAATGACCCTGGGTCAAGCAATAGCTCAATACGCTCACGAGCGGTCTTCTTGCCCTTGGCGTGCTGTTTAGCGATGGCGGCTTCACCGCTTGCGTAAACAGCCTCGTGGTAGCGGTTACGTAGGTCTTCGATCTTGCCTGCAGTCGTAGAAAGGTCAGGCGTATTCTTATCGGTCAAAGCTTGTCTCCAATTTTGGTTGTGCAGAGGTTCTCTGGCTCAACTGCAACTCTATCCAAGAGGTGTCGGTTGGAGGGTCTAACCTAGAACTCATGGAACTAAAACTCAGTAGCGAATTTGCCTCCAGAATTGAGTATTTACCTGTAACAGGCTCAACAAACAGCGATTTACTGTCTTTTGCAGTGAATAATCCAGAGTTATGGACTGATTTTTCAGTTCTTCTTACTGAAAATCAGAATTCTGGCAGAGGAAGACTTGATCGGCAGTGGGTTTCTGAACCAGGTGCTGGTCTAGCCGTCTCCGTATTGCTGAAGCCAACCACCTTCGGAATGGGCAGTTTCGGTTGGCTTCCCCTTCTTGCTGGGCTAGCTATGAAGAATGCCGTTTCATCTCTTATTGAAGATGCTCCGGTCAGTTTGAAGTGGCCTAATGATGTTCTTGTTGCGGGGGAGAAGATCTCTGGGCTGTTAGCTGAAGTTCTTCCATCAGGCGATGGCGTTGTTATAGGTGCAGGTCTGAACCTCAGACAGACCAAGGAGCAACTTCCTATTGAAAGTGCAACTTCTCTAGCTTTGCACGGTGTTACCAACTTTGAACTCGATGATGTCTTGGTCAGATACTTAGCGTCATTCAAGAGACTCTATGAAGAGCTATCAGATGCTAAGGGAGACGCGGAAGTTTCTGGATTGAGACAAGCCGTCCAAGATGCCTCCTCAACAATTGGTTCAAATGTGAAAGTGCTCTTGCCAGATGGAACAGATTTCTCAGGTAAAGGCGTGGGGCTAGATGCCACAGGTCGACTACTGGTTGCAATGTCAGATCCATTAGAGATTCGTGCCGTTGCAGCGGGCGACATTCAACACTTGCGACAATAGTTAGATGTCCGCATCCCAGCCTTTCGAAGAGCAAAGCTTCGTAGTTCTCCGAAGACATGGTGCTGCCCTAATTTATCCAGTTATCTTTTTGTCCTTAGATGCGGCACTGTTCTTCTTCCTTGACTGGAGACTGACAGAAATCTGGCAGCATCAATTGCTGCTCGGAATCGTTTTAGTCATTGGGCTACTGCTCTGGTTCATTCCCTCACTCAAGTTCTTCACCAATAGGTATGAGCTAACTAGTACTCGAGTTGTCGCCCACTCCGGTTTGTTTGGAACGAAGACCGAAGAGGCAGCTTGGGGAGAAATAACTGGGGTGAGCATCTCTAGAGGTGTGAGTGCTTGGTTCCAGGGTGCTGGAGACATTCGCCTTCACCGAGAATTTGGGCAGGACTTGGTTTTGAATAGAGTTCCAAGAGCCAAGAGGCTTTCCAAAGAAATCGAACAATTTCTTGCCAAGAGATCACGAACTAGCGGAATGAGAAAATAGAACGTGACTAAATCAGTTGGAGTTATTGGTGGCGGGCAGTTGGCTCGCATGATGATTGCTCCTGCTCGGGCCATGGGACTAGAGATAAAGGTTCTAGCTGAAACAGAAGACAGCCCGGCTCAGGCTGCTGCAACAAGAGTTGGCGACTACAACAATCTTGAAGTAGTTAGAGAGTTTGCCAAGACAGTTGATGTCATCACCTTTGACCACGAACATGTTCCACTTTCAATTCTGGAAACTCTAGAGTCCGAGGGTTTCATAGTCGAGCCATCTTCTAAGGCTCTGCGTTTTGCACAAAACAAATTAGACATGAGAACCAAGCTGAGCGAACTAGGTGTTCCATGTCCTGCTTGGGCGAGAGTTACCACTGCTTTAGAACTAGATACTTTTATCCAAGCTCACGGCGGAGTTGCAATTCTAAAAACTCCAACCGGTGGCTACGACGGCAAAGGCGTCAGGGTAGTTAGATCAAGTGCAGACGCAAGCGATTGGCTAGAGAAGAATCAACCACTGCTAGTCGAAGAGAAGGTTAACTTCACTAGAGAGCTTGCTCAACTTTCTGCAAGGAACAGATCGGGTGACTGGTCGAGTTGGAATCTAGTTGAGACCATCCAAAAAGATGGTGTGTGTGCAGAAGTTAATTCACCTGCTCCAAGTGCAAACTACGAATTGGCTTCTAGTATCGCGAAGACTATTGCTGAAGGCTTAGATGTAACAGGTGTCTTAGCGGTTGAACTCTTTGAAACTGCAGATGGACATCTTCTAGTGAATGAACTTGCGATGCGTCCACACAACTCAGGTCACTTCAGTATCGAGGGGTCAAAGACCAGCCAATTCGAACAACACATTAGAGCAGTTGCTAATGAGACTCTGGGAGATACCTCTCCATCTAAGACTTTCTCAGTGATGCTGAATATTCTTGGGCAAAATGACTCAAATGACTATGGATTGTCTGATCGTGAGATCGATGGAGCCAGTGTTCACGTCTATGGCAAAGCTCCTAGAGCTGGAAGAAAGATGGGGCACATCACCGCTCTATCTGATGAATCCTTGGCAGACGCAAGGCGGATAGCCACAGTGGTCTGGAAAGGGCTGCAAGCCTAACCAGTTTTTAGTAGTTGCGAATCTAAAATCAAAGGGAAGCAATTATCTGCGTTGTTCGCAGCATCTATTTAGGAGAATCCCATGGCTCAAGCACTAGTTGGAGTTGTAATGGGTTCCGATAGCGACTGGGCTGTAATGAGCGATGCAGCTCAAGCCCTAAAAGAATTTGGTATTGAGTACGAGGTTGAAGTCCTCTCAGCTCACAGAACCCCTGATCTCATGATGGAGTGGGGAAAAGCTGCGGCCGGTCGAGGGATCAAAGTCATTATTGCTGGAGCAGGTGGTGCAGCTCACCTTCCAGGCATGATTGCCTCTGTAACCACGCTTCCTGTTGTTGGAGTTCCGGTGAAGCTCAAGAGCCTAGATGGCATGGATTCACTTCTTTCTATTGTTCAGATGCCTGCAGGCATTCCAGTCGCAACTGTTTCAATTGACGGAGCTAGAAATGCAGGAATCTTGGCTGCTCGAATCATCGGAGCATTCGATCCAAAGGTCGCCAAGGCTCTTGAAGCTTTCAGTGTTGATCTAGCCGATCAGGTTGCCACAAAGAATAAGAACCTCAAATCCAAGTTATGAGTTCAAGAATTAATTCTCGCGAACCTAATACTCCTTTTCGCAATGTTGAGAGAGCCGACTCGAGGCAATTAGTCAAAAGAGCTGGCTGGATTATTGCTCTTAACCTTTTTGTTCCTGGTTCTGTTCAGGTTGTTGCAGGTAATAAGAAGTTTGGTCGCTTAGGGATTATCTTCACACTAGGGTTCTGGTCTTTCCTAGTTGTTGCAGCTTTATTCGCTCTAGTTTCCAAAGTGGCTCTCTTTACTCTTATTTCTTCACCGGTACTTGCAACACCTATTGGTATCGCCTTCGTTGTCTATTCGGCTTTGATAGTTCTAACCACATTAGATGCCTTGCGTCTGATGTATTTGCATAGAGTCACTATGAGGTTCAAGTCGATTCTTGTAGTTTTGATTCTTCTAACCGGAACTTTCAATGGGTATGTTGCCAACACAATTGGATCTACTGCTCTAGCAGCTTCGAACTTCACAGCCACAACATTCAAGAACTCAGAGGCCTTTGAACCAACTAAGGGCAGATACAACATTCTGTTGCTAGGTGGAGACTCAGGTGCTAATCGCATGGGTCTACGTCCAGATAGCATCTCTGTTCTAAGCGTCAGCGCTGAAACAGGGATGGCGGTAAACATTGGTTTGCCAAGAAACCTACAGAGGATTCAATTCAAAGAGGGCACACCAATCAGAAGTGTTTATCCTTATGGTTTTAACAACAACTGTGAAGGTGAGTGTTTCCTAAGCTCCATCTACAAAGTCACAATGGATAACCACAAAGATCTTTACCCAGGTATTGGTAAAAAAGGTTCTACTGCAGGAATTGAAGCAACCAGATCTGCAGTCGAGTGGGTCACAGGTCTTGAGATTGATGCTTATGTTCTAATCAACATGGATTCATTCGTCGAACTGATTGATGCACTGGGCGGAATCAGAGTCAATGTGAAGAAGGCTCTTCCAATTGGTGGACAGCAAGATTGTTACCCTGCTGACAATGAACACGAATCTATTTGCCCAGATGCTCTTGGTTGGATTGAAAAAGGCATTCAGAATATGGATGGTCGCACTGCTCTTTGGTATGCAAGATCTCGACACAACACCAATGACTATGACCGAATGAAGCGACAGAGAGAAATTCAGAACATAGTCCTGAAGAAGATAGATTTGCAAACACTGCTTTTCAAACTCAATGCTGTTGCAGGAGCAGGTGCCAAGCTCATCAAGACTGACATTCCAGGAAGTTCACTCCCAACACTTATGGATCTTGCTCTGAAAGCCAGATCTAGCGGACTGAAGAGTTTGCAACTTACCAGCCCAACAATTGAGGCAAATAACCCAGACTTCCGCCTTATGCGTCAACTAATTCAGCAGAAAATCAAGAAGTATAAATAGGTTTCTCCCAGTTTCGCAGAAGAGATTTCACAGTTCTAAAAGTTAGTCTGGATTCATGAAAAACCTCAGAATTGCACTAATGGCAGTTATTTTGGCTGGCACAGTATCTGGATGTTCCTTGCTGTACCCAAACATGGGTAAGCCAACGGATAGCCCAAGCCCAACAGCTACGGAAACTGAAACTCCAGAGCCGACTGTCACCCCTACTGAAACCGAGACCCCGGAGCCTACTAAGGACCCGGCGACGGTTGAGATACTTGACGCTTACGTTGACACTCAGAATGGTGTTCTTCAGGTTGTGGCCCAGATCACTAACTTCAGTGAGGAAGGTGGAACCTGTACTGCCACTTTCACCAATGGCAGCAAGAGCACATCTGTATCAGTGAAAGCTGAATCAAATGCTTCAAATACGCAGTGTAGAACCATGGAATTTCTTCTAGGCGATTTGGCTAAGGGGGCAGGTGTAGTTAGCGTCAAATATGACTCAACTTCTCACGCAGGCGAATCAGCTGGAAGCTCGGTAGTTATTCCGTGATTTACAGCCGGTTGACCAAAGGGGTAGTGGCAGTGCTGGTAGCACTGCTTACTTCTTTTGGCCTGACCGCTATTCAACCTGCCACTGCATTAGATGGAAAGAACTTTGATCCAGGTCTAATCATCAGTGACAGCGTGTTTTTTGATTTTGGCACAATGACCGCTGCTGATATTCAACGCTTCTTGGATTCGCAAGTTCCTGTCTGTGGGTCTAGCTCTTCAGGTATGCCGTGCTTGAAGAATTACAAAACAGACACCCCGGAGAAGATTGCTGAAGTTGGCAAATGTAAATACATGCCAGCTCAAAAGAACATTTCTGCAGCGCAAATCATCTACAACATTTCTAGAGCCTGTGGGATCAACCCAAGAGTGCTTTTAGTTACTTTGCAAAAAGAGCAGGGTCTAGTTCAAGCAAGAATCCCATCTCCGTATATGTATAGAGCAGCTATGGGTTATGGCTGTCCAGACAGTGATCCTGGTATCTGTGGAAAAGTTTGGACTGGTTTGTTCAATCAGCTTTACAAAGCAGCAGGGCAGTATCAGTGGTACGGAGATCCGAATGGGTCATTCACTTACCTTCGTCCTGGTAGACAAGTTTCAATTTCTTATCACCCATCTGCGTCTAGAAACTGTGGAAAGCTAACTTTCACCCTAAAGAACCAGGCAACTGCGAACCTTTACTACTACACACCATTTGTGCCTAACAAAGCTTCTCTAGCTAATCTTCGAGGAACTGGGGATACCTGTTCTTCTTATGGAAATAGAAACTTCTGGCGCTTCTACTGGGATTGGTTTGGTAGTCCTATTGGTGGTGGCTTCTTGTTAAAGAGCGCCACTAGCGACCCATACTTCATCTCAAATGATGTTAAGTATCCGCTGACTGATCCTGAATTAGTTAAAGAACTAGCACCTCTTGGACCTTTGGGAGAAATTTCTACAGAGTATCTAGATTCATTCAAGACTGGCATTCCGTTGACTCGCATTATTAAGAGCGCACCGGTAAATAACGTGAGCACTTATTACTTCATCGCTGATGGCAAGAAGTACCTTATTGCTTCATGTGAACAGGCAACTAACCTGGGTCTGGATTGCACAAAAGCAGTTCAGATGACTCAGGTTCAACTGGATGCTCTGCCAACTGGAGCGTTCCGACCTGACATTACTGGAGTTGTAAAGAGCATCCCTGTTGCTCCAGCAGTTGCTTCTTACTTCTTAGTAAATGCAACCAGGAAGTACCCGGTAGATTGCGCCAAGATTTCTACCCTTGGTTTTAGCTGCACCACTGCTAAGGCTCTAAAGACAGCCGAACTAGATGCATTAGTTACTACAAGGCTCACAGCTTCAAACCTAGGTATCTCATCCATGATTAATCTTGCCGATGGATCAAAGGTCTATCTACAAAATGGAACGAAGAGAGAAGTACTTGACGATGCTTCGCTTACCGCTGAGGGGGTTCCTGCCACTGCTCCATCACCTCTAACTCTTCAAGATTTTGATTACCTACCGTGGGGTCCACCGATAGCAATTGATGGAAGCCTGTTTACTTACAAAGATGTTGGTGCCGACGTTATTCTCACTGGCGGGCAGATTTATCAGATTGATCCAGGTACCAAAAAAGACATCGACTTCACGAAGATATTTAGAGCCAGCAAAGGAAAATTGAGCACGAATGGTTTGAGCAAACTTCCTAAAGCTAAGCCTCTAAAGAGTTTGATTGTCGATGACTCAAATCAGTATTGGATGCTAACTAAGAGAGGAAAGACCCTCATTGATAGCCCATCCAACTGGACTAGTGCTGCCGTGAAAGTTTCAAATGCTCTAGCTGAGAAGTTCACCACTACAGATTCGACCGTAACTGACTCACATTTGATTAGAGCCGACGGACAGGTAACTATCTATCTTTTGAGAGATGGAGTTATTCGAGCTACCTATAACGAGGCCGACAGAGTTGCATTGCAACCTACTCTTTCAACCATTGATGTTGTTCCTGTAAGCATCTCTGGAATGAGTTTCATTCCGAAGAGCGTGATGGTTCTTCCAGTTGGTCTGGTAGTCAAGAATGCTAAAACAGGAGTCATGGGAATCATTGATTCACCTACCAGCATGATCACATTCAATGACAAGTCAATGAAGTTGAAACTTGCTCAGCCAAGAGTTCTAAAAACTATTCAGCTTCTCGGCTATCCAAGTAGTGCTACTCTCGGCTCGTTCAAGCTCTCTTGTTCAGGAGATATCTACGTTGCCGCTAATGGTGAACTACATGAAATCGCGTTGGCTGATGCGAAAGAACTTCCTGGAGTATCAACGAAACTGAGTGCTTCTACCTGTGCCTTGCTAACAGTTTCACCAAAGAAGTTCGGTCGTTACATCGGACACAAATTTGTTGATCCAATTTCTAAGAAGACAATCATGAAGGCCTACAAGATAGTCAAGGGCAAGCGATTACCGTTCAAGAGCCTGACTTCCTATAAGGCTGAGAACCTATCTGGTATTCCTTTGGTTTGGGTTGATGATGACTTCCTAAAGAACTTACCTCTGGGGGATCAAATGAGTGTTACTCCGGTGATTGGCCCAAAGCCTGCACCTGTCGTTCAACCAAAGACCTACACAATCAAAGCTGGAGATTCACTATCTCTAATCGCAGCTAAGTTCAAGACAACAGTTGAAAAATTGATGGAGCTGAACAATCTCACGAATTCAAATCGAATCTCAGTGGGACAAGTGCTGAAACTGCCTAGCGCCTGATAAGTCGAGTAATCGGCCTCTTGCTGATTTGCTCTAGCTGCTTGCGCTTAGTTTTCTTGAAGTTCTCTTCTAGAAGTTCCTCAGGATCATGAGACTTGACTGCGAAAAGAATCAACATCATCATCGCCGATTGAATTAGCAACCTTGATTCAGTAATTCCTCTTACCAACTGAGTGACCAGAAGCAATAGTGGCCATAGGTATAGAGCATTGCTGTGGTGTACACCTAGACGCCAAGTCTTTACAAATACTCTGGTCAGAAGAATTACAAAAAGAATTAGTCCGACAGCTCCTAGCTGCAGCCACATGTCTAGGTATGCGTTGTGAGCCTGGTAATACTTTTCACCATTAATGATGACCAGCCCCTCATAAGGGCTAACACCAGGAACCCACACACCGGTGAAACCCCAACCCTCTAAAGGTCTTAGCTCGATCAGATCGGCAACGCTTTGCCAGATGTCAGTTCGATGAGTCATATCCGGAGATTTGCCAAGGAACTCAAATACTTGCTTTCTAAAAGCAAGCACAAGGAATACCCCAACTCCAGCTATCGACCAAGCGATTCGGTAGTAGCGGTGACGAGTAGCCTTGTCTTTTCCTTCGGCTGCCAAAGAAACCATTGCTGCCAATAGAACAGCAATCGAAGCAAATACCATTCCTGCAGACTTAGCAACGAAGATCAATGCAATTGATGCAACAAGGCTCACTAGAGAAAGCACCCGAGTCTTTTTCTTGATGGCTGCTTCAATAGCAAAAGTAATCACACCGATTAGAGCAAGGGCTGCAACAAAGTTGTTGCTAATAAGGTTTGGATTTCCAAGCATTAGTCGGAGTAATCCGAAATCTAGCAACACAGAGCTTTGTTCGATTGACAATTTAGCTATTGGGAATATTGCTGACACAACTCCGATGGTCAGCATTCCAAAGACAATGCCACGTATTGTGTTGGCAAAGATAATCAGAATCTGTCGCCAAGTAAAAGTTGCTGCAAAGAATAATGCGACTAGGGTTACCCCGATTTGGATAGTAAATCCACTCAGCGTCTGCATAGGATAGGCAGACCAAGTTGAGCTACCGATCATAAGAACTAAGAGAAGTGTTAGTTCAATAGGCATCTGCCTGACTACTCTTTTCCAATCTGCCTTAGCTAGAAAGTAAATTGAGCCCACGACAGTGGTTATTGCTCCAGTCAGCCACAAAATCCAAACAGGATTTGCTCTGATGTAATCCTCACCAAATAGGGAATCACCTGAAATCAGAACAATCAGGGACAGGTAGGCCAAGGCGCGAGCAAGCTTGCTCGGTTTCTTCATTTTGAGTTTCTTTTGCTTTTCCATAATCCCTGCCCACAAGTCTATGGGTGGCAAAGCCGTTGCTGAAAGGCGGTTTGGCTAGGCTTATGAGGTGCTAGTCAAAATAACTAATCAGGCCCTGGACTACGCGTGGGGTTCAAAAACCCTCATCAGCGATTACTTTGGCATACCTGCAACAGGTAAACCGATGGCAGAGATTTGGTTTGGCACACACGACGGATCTCCAACAGAAGTAGTAGGGGAGAACACTTCTCTCTTGAAACTTCTTGAAGCTAGAGGTGGAGCGTCAAGACTTCCTTTTCTTCTCAAGATTTTGGCTGCTGAAGCCCCACTATCTATTCAGGCTCATCCAAACCCTGAGCAAGCAATTGAGGGATTCAAAAGAGAGAACTCTCTAGGCATTGCACTTGATGCGAGCAGCCGGAACTATAAAGATGACAAGGCCAAGCCTGAACTTATTGTGGCTCTAACCGAACGATTTGATGCACTGGTTGGCTTTAGCGATACTGCTCTGATTAAGGAGAAGTTCTCCGAGCTTTTGGAAGCTAGTAGTAGCCCTAGTCTCAGCACAGTCTTGAACCAGTGGCTACTTTGGCTTGAAGAATCAGATGGAATACGAAAAGTTTTCATGAGTACCCTCACATCTCCTGATTGCGATGAAGCATTTATCTCAGATCTGATTGATGCAGCTGAACAGTGCCCTTCACTAGTTGACCTAGTTGTTCACCTTGCAGAGCACCATGGCAAGGACAGGGGCATTGCTTCAGCGCTCCTTATGAATCACATGATTCTAAAAAGAGGTGAAGGTGTATTTGTTCCTGCTGGTATGCCACATGCATACCTTTCAGGTTTAGGTGTTGAGGTCATGCTTGCCAGTGACAATGTTTTGCGTGGCGGGCTAACTCCAAAGCACATTGATGTCGATGAACTATCGAAAGTTTTGGTGTTTGAGAGCACAGAACCCTCTCTTGTTAAGACTCATAACCTAGCTGTTGGGTTTGAGAAGTTTGAATTACCGACGCCTGAATTTGATTTCTATAGAGCAAGCGTTGGTTCGAGTAATCTGCTTGCTGATCTGAACTTGCCTGGAGATGCCATTGTTCTTTGCACCCAAGGCTCGGTTGCAGTCAGCAACAGCCAAGAGGAACGTGAAGTAATCAATAGCGGGGAAGCTGTGTTTATGGCAGGGGATGCTAGGTCATTTAGCCTGACAGGAACTGGAACTGTCTTTATAGCGGTTAGTGCTAACTAGCTCCGAAGGGCCTCGTACTTATGACGACAGGGCACCTCTCTTATCTCCATTCGGGTATGCCAAAAGCCCTAGAAATCAAGCAAATACGAAGATAAAGGGTTTATAACGGTTCTCGATTTGACCTATTCTCAAGTTGACACCACAATACTTACAGCGTTGTAATTACAACTGTGAAATCCAGTTTTCATGCTGGAGAGATTTGAGAGGAACCACATGTCCATGAACGAGAGCTTTGGCCAAGTACCTGAAGACTGGTTTAAGGACCCTTTCCTCCGCTCAATGCTTGGTGGAGATCTGAGTGCAGATCACAATCCTTTAGCTTGGCAGCGCGACGCTCTATGTTCACAGACAGACCCAGAAGCTTTCTTCCCTGAAAAGGGTGGCTCAACTAGAGATGCCAAGCGCATTTGCTCTGGTTGCGATGTTCAGAAGCAGTGCCTGGATTATGCACTGGCTAACGACGAAAGATTTGGTATCTGGGGCGGCCTGAGCGAGCGCGAACGTCGCAAGCTAAAGAAGCGCGCTTAGTCTAAGGACTGGCCACGGCATGAGTATGCGTGTGGTGGCGGTTGTCGTTTCAAATGGACAACCGAGCTATTTACAAAAGAACTTAGAAGCTCTTGAAAAGCAGAGCTTCAGAATTGAACGCACTCTAATTGTTGATAGTTCTAAATCGAATGAAACAACTGAACTTCTAGATGCGTTTGTTGCTCAATCAAATAAACATGCCGTTCTTGCAATTCAAGAAAAAGCGACATTCGCAGAACTCTCTGCTCTTGCGATTAAGCAGTCTCTTGAAGGTTTGGAAAACTTAGATGAAATTGCGATCTGGCTTATTCACGACGATTCAATTCCAGAAGTTCATGCATTAGCTGAGCTAGTTAGAGCATTAGAGCTTTCACCTTTGGTGGCGATTGCATCTCCTAAACAAGTTGGTTATGAAAACCAGAAGCTAATCGTTCAACAGGGATTGACTGTTACCAAGTCAATGAGACCTTTCTCACTAGTCAACAATGAGCTTGATCAGAAGCAGCACGACTGGATGAGCGATGTTTTGGCTGTGTCCAGTAATGGAATGTTAATTAGAGCCAATGTTTGGGCTGAGCTAGGTGGCTTCTCTCTAGTGGCTCCTGAACTTGCAGCGGATATTGACTTAGGTATCAGAACACATCAACTTGGTTTCCGAGTTGTCGTGGTTCCAACTTCTAGAGTTCGCCATGCTGAACTTTCTCTTCATGGCAAGAGAGATAAGAAGTGGTTGGGCGGTTCAGTTAAGTTTGCTCTTGCAAAAGCTACTAATCATCTGCGCCTATCTCACTTCCCACTTTTTGTCTCATTCCTTTACTGGCTATCACTTCCAGTTCTATCTGTGATCCAGGTTGCAACTCTGTTGCTTGTAAAAAGACCAGACCGAATCTTCTTTACTCTCAGAGCAAATCTCTGGGCTTTCTTCACAGTCAGGGCAAGGCTAAGAGATCGACACCGGGCTTCGCTTAAATCAGTTAGACCGCTATTTGCTACATCTGCTCAAGCTAAGTCTCGAAGTCGTTTGGCTTTCGAATTAGAAGAGCAGAAAACTAACCTGGCTAATTTCCAAGAGGCCCCAACAGCTAGAACAAACACTGCTCAAAGAAGCTTCGTAGCCAGCGGCGGGCTATGGGTAATGCTTGGACTCTTACTTGCCTCATTCCAATACTTACCTTTGGAAAGAGCCGTCAAGGGTGGATTCTCACTTCCGCTTAGCGATAGTTGGTTGCAGCTATTTGCTAACACCGGTGCTAGTTATCAATACGTTGGTCTTGGACTAGCAGCTCCAAGCGATCCCTTCACGTGGGTCTTGCTGTTTATCGGTTCCTTGACTTTCTTTGCTCCGAATCTGGCTACGTCAGCCGTCCTTTTTGTGGCCATGCCTCTTGCTTACTTTGGAGCATGGAGATTGCTCTCAACAATTACTCTTCGAAACACCCTCAAGATTCCACTAGCTCTCATTTATGCCTTCTGGCCGGCTATGACCATTGCCCAATCAGAAGGCAACTTCCCAGCAGTGATATTCGCCATCACATTGCCTTGGCTACTTTTCTCTTTAGCTAGAGCAGGGCGATTTGGTATTGCTAGTTCAGTTAGATCAAATGCCCAGACTTGGTCTTGGATTGCAGCTAGTGCTTTGCTGTTTGCGGTGGCTGCTGCAAGTGCCCCGAGTGCTTTGCCAATGCTTGTGATTCTGGCGATTGTTTACGCAGTTCTATCCAGAGGAAGATTTGCGATTACAGCTGTAATTGTTTTGCCAGCCTCGGCACTTGTCTTTCCATACGTTGTTCACCAAGCCTTTATCAACCAGAATCCTGTAGCGATATTGGCTGACCCAACCATTTCTTATTCCAGTAAGCAAAAGAATTTGCTTGACGCTCTTATGGGTAATGACCAGATTATTGGTTGGGCAGCAATTGGGTTACTTGCGTTTGGACTATTGGCTCTCTTGGCAAAAGCAAAGGGTGTGTTTGGTTTTTGGCTCATTGCTCTCTTGTCCATGGCAAGCCTCTGGTTCATTCAAGGCATCCCATTCACAGGAGGTGGAACGGGATCAATCTTCCTCGCCTCATCTAGCCAAGTGTTTGCAAGTCCAACTCCATTAGTGATGCTCACAGTGATTTCTGTGATTGCTGCAATTGGTATTTGGCTTGATTCGCTTACTCGAGTTGGATTGAGAAGAGTTCTTGTTTCTGTAGCGGTAGTCGGTGGGCTAGTGCCGTTGGCAGTTAGCTCTACACTGACACCTGCCAAAGTTTCTTTCGGAGAAACCAGAAATCTTCCAGCGATTTTTGAGGCTGAAGCCAAGGCCGGAAATGATCTGCGTCTTTTGGTGATTTCAAATATTGGTGCGGCAGAGAATCAAGAATTCAGAGCAGAAATCATTAGACCTAATGGGCTAAGGCTTGATTCAGTTTCCACTGCCTACAGATTTAGTTCACAGAATGTGAGCAACCTTTCAAGCGATACTCTCAAGAGCGCTATTTCTGAACTTGTTTCCAATCTTGTTTCAGCCAATGGCAAAGATTTGAACCCTGCTCTAAAAGAAGCAGGCATCGGCTATGTGTTGGTTACTGAAGCCGAAGGAAACTCTGATCTTGCAGTTAGCCTGAACTCAGTAGTGGAACTAGACCAGGTCGGTAAGACTGAATTCGGTCAACTATGGAGAGTAAAAGCTAGCGACACATTTGAGGTAAAAGACAACCAAACCTATTGGTCAATCACTAAGTCAGTCCAGCTAGGCATACTCTTCGGTTATGTTCTTCTTGCTCTGCCAACATCTCGAGGACGAAAGTCCAAGACAGATATTGAAGCAGCCAACGAAGACAGTTTTCAGGTTGAGGAGGAGCAGTAATGGTTATTAGAGTCATTCGCTTCCTACTTGTTGCTGGTGTGGCAACTGCCGCCGTTGTTTATGGAACACCGATGGCACTTCTAAGCACACCGGTTGTAACTCCTCAGGTGCTTGATGTTAGTGCCAAGGATTTACAAGTAAGTTGTGCTGGTCCTACCTTTGTGCCTGGCGGTAAGAACCAGACTTCGGTTTCAAGTTTCAAGAGAATTGCTACCGCTAGTTCTTCATTGACCTATTCAGGAAAGACTGACACTTCACTCAAGGGCTATTCAGCTAAGGCTGTAACTGGGTTTGGAGTGAGGCAAGACCTGTTCAAGAGAATCAGTGATGAATCCTCATTCGTAGTTCTAGATGAAACAGGGAAGACCCCTCAAGGTTCTGAACTCTTATCAGCAAACCAAATTCAGCTTGCTTCCCAGAAGACAATAAAGGGTTTGCTGGCTGCTCCTTGCCTTAGACCGCAAAGTGAGTTCTGGTTGGTTGGTGGTTCCACAGCAGTTGGTAGAGAAGCACTTCTGGTTCTTTCAAACCCAACCAGCATTGATTCAACTATTGACCTAGAGATCTTCACAGAGAACGGAACCTCTCTGAGTGCTGGTCTAACCGGAATCGCCGTGCGTGCTGGAAAAACAACAGTCCTACCTATTTCATCCTTTGTTCTTCGGGCTGAGTCATTGGCTGTTCACGTAGTAAGTAGAGGTGGTTCGATTACTGCCTTTATTCAGCAGAAAGTTATTCGAGGCAACAGTGCTTCTGGAGCAGATTATGTTTCACCTGCTCCTCAGGCAAGTACTAAAGCAGTGATTCCAGGTCTTCTTATTAGAGGTGCTAAATACAGCGCTAAGTTCAAGTCCGCTTCCGATAAGTACTCAGATGTTGAACAAGCCCTGAGAGTATTTGTGCCTGGCAGCAAAGATGCAACAATCACTTTCCAAGTTTTAGGAACTACTTCAGAAACATTTGGAACAGTTCTGTCTGTGACAGCAATTGCAGGAAAGGTAACAGACTTCCCAATTTCAGGTTTAGCTGATGGCGACTACTTCGGAATTCTAGATTCAGATGTTCCAGTTCATTCGAGTGTTCGTCTTGTTAGAAGTAAGACTGGGGCAGATGCCTACACAGATTTCTCATGGATAAACCCAGCCGAAGGATTCACGACACCTCGATACATCGCTGTTCCTAAAGCAGGGATTAGCAAACTATCGGTTACCAACCCGAGTGATAAGCCAACCAACATCTCTATCAAGATTGGCGGGGAAACTATCAAGCGAACTATCGGTGCTTCTTCCACTGAAGTTATTAGAGCAACGCCTGGTCTTTCAATGGGAGTAATTCCAAGTGATCAGGAAGTGTTTGCAAATCTAGTTATTGACGTTGATGGTCGTATCGGTGCCTTACCAGTTCTTGATGACAAGAACATCTCTGGACAGGTGAAAGTTAGCGTTCACTAACTATTCGCCATCACCAAAGATAAGTTCCCAAGGCTCTTTGCCAATTAGTTCAGCTGCAGCTTCAAACACATGGTGTTCAATGCGAACACGTTCCTCAGTCGGGTTATTGCTCTGACCTTGATTCAATCTGAGGATTGGCAGCCTATAAATGATTATTGTCTTGGATTCAGGTCTTACTGACCAGCGCTTCACAAAAGTTGAGTTTTCCCCAAGAACAGGGGCATCTTGAATTCGATAGTGGAGATCACCGAGCTCTTCAGGCCAGCGTTCTCTTAGGTATTCACAGGTTGTGCTGACTATTGAGGCGAAAGAATCAAGCCCTGAGCCGCCTGTTTTGTATTGGGCTCCAGAGAGTGAGTGGCGTATGCCACGGCCGTGGCGGTCTCTCGCTCTAGGTCTTAAGCTCATGGGGACATTGTATTCTTTAGTTTGTTGAGCAGAAGGGCCTCTTATGACAGTCAATTGGGACGCAATGGTCAAAACCTACGACGTGCGTGGCTTAGTAAACATTGATCTAACCGAAGACGTAGTCGAAGCGCTAGCCGCAGGCTTTGTTGATGAACTAGAACTTGCCGGTAAGTCAGTTGTTGTTGGACATGACATGCGCGACTCTTCTCCGCTATTCGAGCAAGCTTTCTCCAGAGGAGCAAGAGCTCGAGGTGCGAATGTAATTTCTATTGGGCTTTGTTCAACTGACGAGTCTTATTTTGCTTCGGGTCAGATGGATCTTGCTGCTGCTATGTTCACAGCCAGCCATAACCCAGCAAGCTACAACGGAATCAAATTCTCAAGAGCAGGTGCTCGAGGTATTTCTCTAGACACTGGACTTGCAGGAATTAGAGATAGAGCAAAAGTATTTCTAGCTGAAGGTATTGAAGAAGTCTCTACCCCAGGTACCTACATCAAAAAAGATGTTTTGGTTGAGTACGCGGCTTATCTAAGAACCTTGGTTGATCTTTCTAATGTGAAGCCAATGAAGGTTGTTGTTGATGCAGCAAATGGTATGGGTGGGCTCACAGTTCCTGCTGTGTTGGGTGAGGCAGCAGGTCTAGCCGAGCTACCTATCGAGATTGTCGACATGTACTTTGAACTAGACGGTACTTTCCCAAACCACGAAGCCAACCCACTTGAACCTAAGAACCTGGTTGATTTGCAGAAGGCTGTCGTTGAGCACAAAGCGGACCTAGGTCTTGCGTTTGATGGTGACGCAGACCGTTGTTTCGTAATTGATGAGAATGGTAATCCGGTCACTCCAAGTGCTGTTGCTGCGATGGTTGCTAAGCGAGAAATTGCCAGAGCAAGAGCACTTGATCCAAATGCTGACATCACTATTTTGTATAACCTCATCACTTCAAAGATTGTCGCTGAAGTTATTGAGTCAGAGGGAGCAAAGGGAGAGCGAACCAAGGTTGGACACTCTCTAATCAAGGATCGCATGGCTGCAACTAACGCTGCCTTCGGAGGAGAGCACTCTGCTCACTACTACTTCAAGAGCTTCTGGGGAGCTGACAACGGAATGTTGGCAGCGATGCATGTTCTAGCCGAGTTCGGTTCTCAGCCGGAAACCCTCAGTGCTATCTCTAAGCAATACAACCCTTACTTCTTATCTGGCGAGATCAACTCAACTGTTACCGATGTCCCAGCAGCGAGGGGCAGAGTTGAAGAAGCCTTTGCCAGCCGAGCTACTTTTGACCACCTAGATGGCGTCACAGTCTCAGGAACAGATGAGCAAGGTCACTGGTGGTGGTTCAATGTGAGGGCTTCCAACACCGAGCCTTTGCTTCGTCTGAACGTTGAAGCCAAGGCTGAAGCGACCATGGAGGCCATCAGAGATGAAGTCTTAGGCCTCATTCGTAGGTAACGATTTGGTTTCTTTTGGGGTCTATTTAGGGCGATAATAGAGTCCATGACTTACATGAATGGCAAGACAGACACCCGGATTGAGCACAAGGTTGCAGACCTTTCACTAGCAGATTATGGAAGACACCTAATCCGCCTAGCTGAAAACGAGATGCCTGGACTCATGGCTATGCGTGAGCAGTTTGGTCCTCACCAGCCACTTCGTGGTGCTCGTATCGCAGGTTCTTTGCACATGACTATTCAGACAGCTGTTCTGATTGAAACTTTGGTAGCTCTTGGAGCTAAGGTCCGTTGGGCTTCATGCAACATTTTCTCAACTCAAGATGAAGCAGCTGCTGCTGCTGTTGTTGGTCCTCACGGAACAGTTGCTTTGCCTCAGGGTGTTCCAGTTTTTGCTTGGAAGGGTGAATCACTAGAAGAGTACTGGTGGGCTACTGAGCGCATCTTCGACTGGACCCAAGAAGCTATTGCTGAAGGTGCAGACTACATCGGTCCAAACATGATCTTGGATGACGGTGGAGATGCAACTCTTCTAGTTCACAAGGGTCGCGAATTTGAATTAGCTGGATCAGTTCCACCAGCAGGTCTTGAAGACAGCGAAGAGTATCGTGTAATTCTTAACCTGCTAACTGAGCAGTTGAAATTACAGAAGGATCGCTTCACTAGAGTTGCTGCAGATATCTATGGTGTTACTGAAGAGACAACCACAGGTGTCAAGCGTCTATACGAAATGTTCAAGCGTGGAACATTGCTATTCCCAGGTATCAACGTGAACGACTCTGTAACCAAATCTAAGTTTGATAACAAGTATGGAATCCGTCACTCACTACCAGATGGTCTAAACCGTGCAACAGACATCCTTATCGGTGGAAAGACTGTCTTCATCGCTGGTTACGGAGATGTTGGTAAGGGTGCAGCTGAAGCTATGCGTGGCCAAGGAGCTCGCGTAATCATCAGCGAAGTTGACCCGATTTGTGCTCTACAGGCAGCAATGGATGGATTCCAGGTCACCACAATTGAAAAGGTAGTCAAGGAAGCTGACTTCTTTATTACTGGAACTGGTAGCCCAGCGATTATTAGAACGGAACACGTTCTACAGATGAAGCACCTTGCAGTTATTGCAAACATTGGTCACTTCGACAATGAGATTGACATGGCTGGCATTGAGCGTATTGCTGGAGCAAAGAAGATTGAGGTCAAACCTCAGGTTGATGAATGGCAGCTACCTAATGGCAATTCAGTACTAATCCTTTCTGAAGGTCGTCTGATGAACCTAGGTAACGCAACAGGTCACCCATCATTCGTAATGAGTACATCGTTTAGCAATCAAGTACTAGCTCAGATCGAGCTATTTACTAAGAGATCCGAATACCCAGTCGGCGTCTACATTTTGCCTAAGCACCTAGATGAGCAGGTTGCTCGTCTTCATCTAAAAGCCCTCAACGTTGAGCTGACAGAGCTAACCAGTGACCAGGGCCGTTATATCGGAGTGGAGCCTCAGGGCCCATTCAAGCCGGATCATTACCGCTACTAGAAAGTACCTTGCATGTTTAAAATCCTTATCGTCGAAGACGATGATGCTCTTAGAGAGCAGCTAGAAATTGGGTTGATGGCCAGTGGATTTGATGTTTGCTTCGCAGCAAATGGACTAGACGCTATTCCTGCTTTTGAGGCTAACAAGCCAGACCTTATTCTTCTTGATCTAATGTTGCCTGGTAAGAACGGTATCGAGATTTGTACCGAGATCAGAAGAAACTCTGGTGTTCCAATCATCATGCTTACCGCTAGAACTGATGACACTGACATGATCCGTGGTCTAGAAGCAGGTGCGGATGATTATGTCACCAAGCCATACAAGATTGAAGTTTTGGTTTCAAGAATCAAGGCTCGTCTTCGCCCACTCAAAGAAGTTCAGCACCCAATCATCAAACTTGGTTCTATCGAGATGGACACCTTGAGCCACGAGGTTCGCAAGGGAAACAAGAAGATTGCGCTTACTCCACTTGAGTTCAAGCTTTTGCTAACTCTTGCATCTCACCCAAATGAAGTATTTAGCAGAGAGATGTTGTTGGAGCAGGTTTGGGAATACACCTACAAGGCAGACACTCGTCTAGTAAACGTTCACGTTCAACGTCTACGTTCAAAAATTGAAGACGACCAAGAAGATCCGAAGCTAGTTGTGACCGTTAGAGGTTGGGGCTACAAGGCGGGGCCTGAGTAAATGATAGTTAGCCGCATTTCAAAAGCGGCATTAGATCGATTCAGATCTTCGCTGACTCTCAGGGCATTGGTTTATACCGTTGCTCTTTCTGGCACAGCACTAATAATTCTGGGTGGAGTACTTAGTGTCTCTATCGGTAATGGTCTATTCAGTAGAAAAACAGAACAAGCTGTAATTGAAAGCAATAGAGCAAAGTTCACAGTCTCTAGATTGTTTGATGGGGTATCTAACCAAGGCACGTGGAGATTAGAGCAGGCTCTTCAAGAGGTTGTTCCAGAACTTGAATCCATTGGTGTCTCACAGACCAGACAAGTAGCTTTTCTGCACTCCGAAGGGCAATCGAATCCCAAGAATTTATCTAGCCCCACTTCAGTTGGTATTGATTTAGGTCTAATCACCAAAGACTTCAGAGACCAAGTCATGAACGAGAAAGAACTTCAGAGTAGAACAGTTCAAATCCAAAGAGCAGGGGAGTCGACCCCCGCTATTTTGATTGGACAGAAGTTCACTCTGCCTGGAGGTCATAGGTATGAGCTTTACTTGGTCTATGACATGTATAACGAGCAGCAGACCCTCATGTTTGTTCAAAGAACCTTGGTACTCGGTGGCTTTGTAACCCTAATGATTATTGGTTTCTTCTCCTTCCTAGTTACTAGCTGGTTGGTTAGACCTGTTCAAGAAGCAGCGGATGCCAGTGAGCTATTAGCAAATGGAGATTTGGATAGAAGATTGGCAGTTCGTGGCACTGACGTAGCTGCTGTTCTAGCAACCTCTTTCAACCACATGGCCGACAGTTTGCAAGAAAAGATAACTGCCATGGGTGAACTTTCCAAGATGCAACAACGCTTCGTTTCTGATGTTTCCCATGAACTTAGAACTCCACTTACCACCATGAAGCTTGCAGCTGATTACTTGAACGACAACAAGGAAGGTCTTCCTCCTTTCACAGAGCGTTCAATTGTGAACCTGCACACTCAGATGGACCGCTTCGATCTATTGCTTGCTGACCTACTTGAAATCTCTAGGTATGACGCTGACGGTGTGGAACCAATGTTTGAGGTTCACGATCTGAATGGAATTGTCGGAGTGTGCCTAGCCAGCATTCAGCCGTTTGCTGATTCCAAGAATGTTTATCTAGAAGCTGACATTCCATCGGGTGCTGTTCAGTGTGAAGTTGACTCAAGAAGAATTGAAAGAATTCTAAACAACCTTCTAACCAATGCAATTGAACATTCAGAAGGAAACCCGGTTCTGATTAGAGTTGCTCAGAATGACAAGGCTGTTGCAGTTAGTGTCACTGACCAAGGTGTTGGTATGAACCAAGAAGAACTATCACAAGCCTTCAATCGATTCTGGCGAGCAGATCCATCTCGTAAGAGAACTACTGGTGGAACAGGTCTAGGTCTTGCAATTTCATATGAGGACGCTCAACTTCATTTAGGAAAACTAGAAGTAGCTGCTGAGCCTGGCCGAGGTGCTTGCTTTAGATTGACTCTTCCTAAGCGTCATGACATCACAGATTTTGAATCACCGCTTCCACTTGAAGTTATAAAGGCATAGTTTTCAACATCTAAGCTTTAGCTTTTCAAAAAAGGCTCTAAACATCTCAGACTCTGTATGTGTCTAAAATTCTCGACTTCCTTTTGCCAACTCCCTGTGTAATCTGCTCAAAACTTGGCGCACCTCTTTGCACTAAGTGCCTTAATGGCTTTGAGACAAATTACATAAACCTATCTCTAGGCGGAGTTAGAGGCTTCGCTGTCTCTGATTACTCTTCTGAAGCCGCCCTATTGGTAAACAACTTGAAAGAAAAGGGAGTTACCTCGCTCACTACATCTCTTGCAAAGCTTGTTGCGAGACATTGGCCCACTGAGTTGGATAACGCCATTCTGATACCAGTGCCATCCAGTCGTACCAACTCGAAAAAGAGAGGGTTTTCACACACCGTTCTACTCTCGAAAGCACTAGCGAGAGAGATCCCAACGGGTAGTTGCAGGGAGATTCTCAAATCAGCCAAGCCGAGGGCGGACCAGGTTGGCCTTAGCCCAGCGGAACGTGTTCAGAACATGAGAGAAGCCTTTCAAGCGGATTTGAGAGGGTTTGATCCAAGAGGTAGACCGCTAGTGCTGATTGACGATGTCCTAACCTCAGGAGCAACCATGGCTGAGGCTATTGCCTGTCTGGAAGGTGCCGGGCTTGAGATAGCCAGTTTCCTTGTATTTGCAAGGGCAGGAGGGCGGTAGCCCAGTGTTTATAAGGGCAAAAGGTACTCCGCTACGCGGTCTAAGATTGAAGAGAACCCCCTAAATAGCGTTTGGAGTTAACCTTGGCATCAATAATTGATCGTCTGTTGCGAGCTGGCGAGGGCAAGATCCTTGCGAAGCTAAAGGCAATAGTTACTCAAGTAAATGGCCTAGAAGAGAGCTTTGTTGCTCTTACTGACGAAGACCTACTCCACGAAACCGCATCCCTGAGAGAGCGCTATGTCGCCGGGGAAACTTTAGACGATCTTCTTCCTGAAGCATTCGCTGCTGTTAGAGAAGCATCTAGAAGAACTCTAGGTATGCGTCACTTCGATGTACAGCTAATGGGTGGAGCTGCCCTACACATGGGAAACATCGCTGAGATGAAGACCGGTGAAGGTAAGACTCTTGTTGCTACCTTGCCTGCTTACCTAAACGCTATTGCTGGTCGAGGCGTTCACGTTATTACAACTAACGACTACTTGGCTGAATACCAAGGTGAACTTATGGGCCGTGTCTTTAGAGCACTTGGAATGTCTACCGGAATCGTAATCTCAGGTCAGACCCCAGATGTTAGACGTGAGCAATATCTCTGCGACATTACCTATGGAACTAACAATGAATTTGGTTTCGACTACCTTCGCGACAACATGGCTCAGAGTGCTTCACAGATTGTTCAGCGTGAGCACTTCTTCGCAATCGTGGACGAAGTTGACTCGATTTTGATTGATGAGGCTAGAACTCCTCTGATTATTTCTGGGCCAGCAGCAGGCGAAGCTAACCGTTGGTTCAGTGAGTTTGCAAAGATTGCTGAAAAGCTTCAGCCAGTTATTGACTATGAAGTTGATGAGAAGAAGAGAACCGTTGGAATCCTTGAACCTGGTATTCAGAAGGTTGAAGATTACCTAGGTATTTCGAATCTTTATGAGGCAGCCAACACTCCACTGATCTCATTCCTAAACAACTCTCTAAAGGCTAAAGCTCTGTTCAAGGCTGACAAGGATTACGTTGTCATGAAGGGCGAGGTGTTGATTGTTGATGAGCACACCGGTCGTATTCTCGAAGGCCGCAGATACAACGAAGGTATGCACCAGGCGATTGAAGCTAAAGAAGGTGTTGCCATCAAGGCTGAGAACCAGACTCTAGCCACGGTTACTTTGCAGAACTACTTCCGTCTATACAAGACCCTGTCAGGTATGACCGGTACTGCTGCTACTGAAGCAGCCGAGTTCATGAGCACATACAAGCTTGGTGTTGTTCCAATTCCAACCAACAAGCCAATGGTTCGTATTGACCAGTCAGATCTGATTTACAAGAACGAAGCAGTGAAGTTCGCAATGGTTGTTGAAGACATTGCAGCTCGTCACGCTACCGGTCAGCCGGTTCTAGTTGGAACCACAAGCGTTGAAAAAAGCGAGTATCTTTCAAAGCTTCTAGCTAAGCGTGGAGTGAAGCACGAAGTTCTAAACGCTAAGAACCACGCTAGAGAAGCCTCTATTGTCGCTCAAGCGGGTCGTTTAGGCGCTGTGACAGTAGCTACCAACATGGCTGGTCGTGGAACAGACATCATGCTCGGTGGTAACTCTGAGTACCTAACTTTTGAAGCTCTAGCTAAAAAGGGCTATGACTCAGTTGAAAAGCCTGAAGAGTATGAAGCCGCTTGGGCAGACGCTTACGCAAAGATGAAGGAGCAGGTGGCTGAAGAAGCTTCCAAGGTCGTTGCTGTTGGTGGTCTATACGTTCTAGGAACAGAACGTCACGAATCAAGACGTATTGATAATCAGCTACGTGGTCGTTCAGGTCGTCAAGGTGACCCAGGTGAGTCACGTTTCTACCTATCTCTTACCGATGATCTAATGCGTCTATTCAACTCAGGTGCAGCTGCAGCTCTAATGAACAGAAGCAATGTCCCTGATGACATGGCAATTGAGTCAGGTGTTGTTAGCAAGGCAATTGCTAGTGCTCAGTCTCAGGTTGAAGCCCGTAACGCTGAAACACGAAAGAACGTTTTGAAGTATGACGATGTTCTGAACCGTCAACGTGAAGCAATTTACTCAGACCGCAGACACATTCTTTCTGGCGATGACCTAACTGGTCGCGTTGACACATTCCTAGAAGATGTCATCACAAACATTGTTGACTCTCAAATTGTTGAAAACGCAGGAACCGATTGGGACCTAGAGGCTCTTTGGAAAGACCTTGAGACTATCTACCCAGTTGGAATTACTGTTGAAGAAGTTCTAGCTGAAGCTGGAACTAGATCAAGACTTACCAAGTCTTGGTTAGCACGAGAGATTGCTGCAGATGCTCGTATTGCTTATGCAAAGAGAGCTGAGTCCGTTGGTGAAGCTGCCATGCACGAACTGGAGCGTCGAGTAGTGCTTTCTGTTCTTGATAGAAAGTGGAGAGACCACCTATACGAGATGGATTACCTAAAAGAAGGTATTGGTCTACGTGCGATGGCTCAGCGTGATCCGCTAGTTGAATACCAGCGTGAAGGATTCAACATGTTCACTCAGATGATGGGTGCCATCAAGGAAGAATCAATCAGCTACTTGTTCAACCTAGAAGTTCAGGTTGAACAGCCTCAGCCAGTGAAGAACCTAACCTACTCAGCTCCAACTGAAGAAGGTCCCGCAGAGGTAAAGACTCAGGATAAGAACCCACCTGAGTCAAGCGCAGGTAGTTCTTTCTTCAAGAAGTAGTAGTTCAGAGGACAGCAACGCTTTTGGCTCGCCAACGGCCGTTGTAGCCCTCTAGGCGGATTGCAACTGCTCTGGCTCTGCCAATGTTGTGGATGATAACTACGCCTTCAATCACACCTTCTCTTGGGCTAAAGACAGATATCTTGCCCACCGCAAGGTTTGGTCTTAGAGCTTTGACATTGCTCTCAGCTCTTGATCTATTGGATGCCAAAGACTTCTGTCTTAGTTGTTGATAGACCCCGTCTGATATCCATCTGGCACACTGCTCTATGTCTCTTATCCCAGCAAGGGTTTCAATGACTGATTGAGCAAGAAATGCAAGAATCGGCTTCGGATCTCCCAGGTCCGCAGTCTTGGCAAACTCAATTCCAAAGTAATCGTCTGAATCAAGGGGCGTGCTTGTTTTTCTTCTTGCAGATGTGATCGCGTTCATTTGGCACTTTACTTTCCCCCACAGCACGAATAGAGCAAAAATACCGACAAATGCTCAAATTACCAAATAAACAATTTGGGATGTGGATAAGCCACACAGAGTTCCAAGTCTTCTGTCATAAATACCTAATGAACTTAGATGCACTAATTGAAGACCTGGAGGCACAGGCTTACTTTGCTAGTACTCAAGGTGAAGATGCAAATGCCTCTATCGAACTATGCAAATTAGTTCTCGTGGTGAGTAAGGACCGGCCTGATGTTTACCTCTCTATGCCATTACAAGGTAGAGGCTTTATTGCGGGATTCAAAGTAACTAACACGAAGAGTTCTTGGCAGGTGTTTCAGGAGTACCTATATCTTGAACCTCAGGATCATGGAACGAAGCTGCAGAGAACCAAGGTGTCTCTCCAGGAACTCATCACTGCGCATCTGATTGGCACTTCTGTGAAACTAAGTTTGTCAGCGAATCAGGCTGAGTTATCTGGATACCTAGTGAGTGTGTCTGGGAGACAGGTTGAGTTCGTGACACTTGATGCAAAGAGATTATGGATACCTGTGAAACGTATTCGGCATATGGTTGTGGAAAAGCTCAGCATGTAAATGCAAGATTGGCCAACATAGTTCAATGTCTATGTTCAATCGAAAACGCACCAGAAGTGTTCGGCTAAATAATCGCTGGGGCTCTAGAAGAAACAGAATTCTGGTTGCTTCATCGCTGAGCCTGATTGCAGCTGCCTCATGGGTTGTTTCAATTGGCTCGATAGCACCGCTTACAAATTATCTTGTGGCAGCAAACAACATCTCTTCTGGCTCTGAACTAACTGAAGTAAATCTCATAGCTACTCCAATGGACCTAAAAGAAACCAATAACCTCTATCTTCAAGCAAGCGAAAAGAATCTAAGTGATTGGGCTCTAATTCGACCAGTCAATGCAGGTGAACTAATTCCTATGAGTTCGATTGCACCAAAGAGGGCAACAGATTGCTCTGTAATCGTTGTTCATCTTGGAGTGAACCTAGCAAGCGTTGTCAATGTCGGGGACAGACTAGATCTTTGGGCAGCCGAGCAAGTAGGCAGTGTTGAGGCGATTCCGGTTCAAGTGGTTAGCTCAGCTGAGTTAGTTAGTTCAAAGTTGAACACAGATAACTACACGCAGTCCGCTCAATCGATTGAGATTTGTGTAACACCAGCAGAAGTCCGTTCTGTAGTTTCTGCAATTGCAACAAAAGCAACAATCGTTGGTATTAGGACACAGAACTAATGGAGATGAAGCAAAGGGGGAGAAGGGCTCACCTAGCCGTAGTTGGAGACATTGAGCCTCCTCCTGCAAGGTTAGAAAAACAGCCCGCCTATCCAATCAATGTCATAGCTGTCTGGGGATCAGCGGGATCACCGGGGAAAAGCACCGTTGCAGTCAATCTTGCTACTGAAATGGCTCTAGCTGGCGAGAGGGTATTACTAATTGATCTGGATACTTTAGCCCCGTCTTTAGCCTTGGGCTTAGGTTTAGTTTCCACACCTGCCGGTTTATCAGCATGCCTTCGCCTAGCAGAGCAGAACAGGCTTACTCATGATGAATACAAGAGATTAACTATCTCCATCTCACTTGGGAGACACGAGTTGGCGTTTATGCCTGGGCTTAGTTCCCCGCACCGTTGGCCCGAGGTTACCGCAGACAGGTTTGAGAAGTTGATTCATGACCTACAAGGTGAGATAGATCACGTGGTGGTTGATTTGCCTCAGGCAACAACTTTCAAGTCAAGTGTCTTTCATCCCTCCAGCATGGCTGAGTCTGAATTCAGCAGAGACACTTTGCTCAAGAGCGTGTTATCTAAAGCCAGCAAAGTAATTCTGTTGGCAGGTTCAGACCCGGTCGCAGCCTCGCGGTTACTGATTGCCAAAGAACTCATTGATGAGCTTGGGTCACACCTAAACCCATTCCTAGTCGTGAATAGATTCAGAACAACTGCCTTAGGAGCGGGAGCAAGATCTGAACTAGAGGAAACACTCCTCTCGCTTGCCAAGTTGAGAGTGGACATCTTCATTCCTGAAGATAGAGACAACCTTGATAAAGCCATGCTCAATGGCCTACCTCTAGCCCTACTAAAGAGGTCATCTCCAGCTCGTGTAGCAATAGCGGAATTAGCCAAACAAATACTGGTGGGTTCTCGTTCAAGAAGGAGCGTGGCTAAACTTTAGTTGTGTCTGCACTTACCGCCCTGATGAAGCAACATGGCAATAGCCATGCTGCTGACATTGAATGGCTTCATGCACTGCTAGCTGACTGGCAGGTTATTGCTGACCTTAGCTTTGCAGATCTTGTTCTATGGATATCTGACGGCAAGAATGGGTTTGTTGCTGCAGGCCACGCGAGACCTTCATCCGCCGCAACAGTTTTCTATCGAGACATCACAGGTAAGCCTGTTGAAAAAGCATGGTCTCAATTAGTTTCTAAAGCATTCAAAACAGGCAAAGCTGTTGAAATGGGTGGGCTAGACAAGTACCAGGGAATGCCTGCTCGCCTAAGTGCTGTTCCGGTTTTTAGAAGACTAAATGCCAAGAGTGGAACAGACATTACTCCAAGTCCAATTGCAGTTGTGACAAGACACATCAACCTTGGTGATGCTGCAGCTCCTAACAAAACAAGAATTAGTCTTTCGACTCTCGGTGACAAATTGCTAAACATGGTGATGGATGGAAACTATCCAGTTGCCTCAGAGCAAAGCTCACCTCGCAGAGGAACTCCTCGTGTGAACGATGGTCTAGTTCACATTGATGCCGATGGTTTAGTTCTCTTTTCTTCTCCTAACGGAATCTCTGCTTTCCAGAAACTAGGCGTAGATGGTGAACTTGAGGGAAGGTCTCTTATTGAGATCACAAACAAGTTGAATAAAGACAGACGTAACGTTGACGAAGGGCTTCCTATGGTGGTCTCAGGAAGAGTTGCTTGGCGAGCCGACATTGAAGGTAACTCTGCAGCACTTTCTGTGAGGTCTATTCCAATCTTTGAGAACTCAGAGAACACAGGAGCCATCCTGTTGTGTAGAGATGTAACAGAACTTAGAAGACAAGAGCGAGAGCTTGTAACTAAGGACGCAACTATCCGTGAGATTCATCACCGGGTAAAGAACAACCTTCAGACGGTTGCTAGCCTTCTAAGAATCCAAGGTCGCAGAAGTAGATCTCCAGAGACTCTTGAAGCCCTAGGTGATGCTGAGAGAAGAGTTGCGGCAATTGCTGTTGTGCACGACTCTCTGTCCGAAGGGTTAGCCCAGGACGTGGACTTTGATGAAATCTTTGACCGCATCATCACACTCGTGGGAGAACTAGCAGCCGGCTATAACGCAAAGGTGACAAACCTGCGTATTGGTAAGTTCGGCAGATTGCAATCAGAGATTGCAACACCGCTAGCGGTTGTCCTCACAGAGATAGTCACTAATGCCTATGAGCATGGTCTATCGAATAAGACTGGTCACTTGACTGTGACTGCAACTAGAAAGTCAAAGAAACTGTTCATTACCGTTGCCGATGATGGTGTTGGGATTGAGTCAGGAAAGATCCAAAGTGGTTTGGGAACTCAGATTGTTACAACCCTGGCTGAGGGTGAACTTAGAGGAAAAATAGATTTCAAATCAGATAAAACTGGGGGAACTACAGTGGCTTTAGAAATCCCTATAGCTTAGGCAGATCTGCGAGCTCTTGCGTACTTACGCTTTAGAGACTTACGCTCGTCTTCACTTAGACCGCCCCAAACACCGTTGTCCTGGTTTTCTTTGATGGCGTACTCAAGGCAGTGGTTGATGACTTTACAGTCTCTACAAATACTCTTTGCTTGTTCAATCTGGTCTACTGCTGGGCCCGTGTTTCCCACTGGAAAGAACAGTTCTGGATCTTCTGTTCGGCAGCGAGCTTCGGTTAGCCATGGCAGTTCCATATATTTATGTTCCTTAGATCGAATGAGAATAGTCACCGTAAAGAGCTAAATCAGTACTGATTTCGTGATTTGTTCGCGATGGCGACAAGACCTATATTTTCACATTGAGCCTGTTTTGTAAATACCCGATTTAGGCTTGTATCTATGCCTAACCCATCAATTCAGAAGACCCTTAAGCTACTCGCATGTGCCTATTTATTAGAAGCCATAGTCTTCTTTGCAGGGGCTGGAGCTGCCATATGGGCTCTGTTCTCAGATGAACCGAACTCATTCATCACAGTCATCTCTCTGGCTGTCATGGGGCTAGGAGCAGGTCTTTGGTTGGGCTTTGCAGCCAGAGCAATAAGTCAGGGCAAGCGCTGGGCAAGAAGCTCAGGTATCTTCTGGCAGCTAATGCTGATCACTGTTTCATTTGGTATCTATGAAGTAAGCGTCCTAGGAGCATTAGCAATAGCCCTGCCAGCAGGAGCAGTGCTAATTACTTTGTTCTCTAAAGCTGTTAGCGAAGCAACTAGAGACTAGAGACTAGAGACCAAGCACCTTACGAAGCATGGCTACGTGACCTGTTGCCTTGACGTTGTATAGGGCATGTTCAATCTTGCCCTTCTCATCAATCACGAAGGTAGATCTAATCAAGCCTTCATAAACACGTCCATACATGCTCTTTTCACCAAATGCACCGTAGGCCTTGATGACCTTCATGTCCGGGTCACTTAGAAGATCAAACTTCAGGCCCTCTGCCTTACGGAACTTAGTTAGCTTGGCAGCAGAGTCAGGGGAGACACCCAGAACCACATAGCCAGCCTTCTTCAAGACATTCATGTTCTCTTGGAAATCACAGGCCTGCTTGGTGCAACCAGGGGTAGAAGCAGCTGGATAGAAGTAAACAATGACCTTCTGGCCCTTGTATGAAGACAAGGAAACTGGAGCCTCATCTTGGTTAGACAGTTTGAATGCTGGGGCTTTAGAGCCGGTAGTTAGTTGATCCATGGCTCTAATCTAGCAAGTGTCCAACTTTGATTACCTTGGCTTTAACTGCTATTCTTGGAAACTGTTGCCTTAGGCAATACGCGCTTCTAGCTCAATCGGCAGAGCAACTGACTCTTAATCAGTGGGTTCCGGGTTCGATTCCCGGGGAGCGCACGAAACCCCAGTTCCTTCTCACGAGGACTGGGGTTTCATTTATTTAAGCGACTTCTAAATCCTTGGGGGCAGTTCCAGAGAACGGCACTAGTCTTCGACACCCCAGAGTCCAGCGACCTTGTCAAAAACATCATCGTAGGCTTGGTCCAGATCGCTCTCCTCCATTTCGGATATGGCGACCTGCTTTGTGATGTAGACACAATCTATCCCGTGAATTGGGTCAAATCTTTCAACTAACTCAAGTACTTCATGTTCTAATTCATCAACTTCATACTGATGGTTCTCTGCGGACGTAGCGAGTTTTGCTCCTACGGTAACAAAAGATTCATTTATTGAGACAAACCCCTGGATTTCGGTGCCAGATCCATATTCAGCTGTGATATAGCAGAAGCCATCAACCTGAACATCGTCGAAGCTACCTGCAAGGTAGTTATCCTCCAAGTAAGCCTTTACCAAACGCAAGTCCATTTGAGTTTCTCCAATCTTGAACACCAAGGGTATTTTTGAACTACCCAAAAACCTAGCACCGAATTTTCAATTGCTTTAAGTAAACGTGCAAGTTGCAAATGTGGTGGATAACTAAAGCATCAAACGCCTAATCGGGGTTAGCCTGTCTTTACGATGATTGCGACTATGACTAAACCAACTAAGAAGCTGAGCCGAGGCGGGCTTGAACTTGAGCCTGTTGGCGAGAGCCTGTGGGCGGTTAGAAGATCTGGAGAATCAGAAATTATCGCGGAGCTTGGGTTTAGCGATTTCAAGGAACAGGGGCCTTCTGCATCTTTAGTTATCTCAAAAAGCCAACAGGGGAGTATGGCTTGGGTTGCTGAAGGTATTCGTATTCTCATGGACTATGCATTTGATGAATACAAGCTTGGGAAAGTGACGGCTAGAGCGTCTGTTGAGCAGTTGTCATTGTTGGCTGCTTTAGAAGACTTTGGTTTCGTTGAGAAATCTAGAAGCAATGAAGGTAAGAAGATTCGGCTGGTTGCTGATCGCTGGGACTACATCAGAGCTTTAGCTGAAACAGAGATGCTCGAGAAGCTTGATGATCGTGAATGGTCATTTGGCTTTGATAGTGGTCGAAGAAGAGCTGGCATGTGTTCCTATAACGACAAGAAGATAACTGTGAGCAAGTATCTTGCTCTAGTTCATTCTGTTGATGAGGTTATGCAAACAGTTCTGCACGAGATTGCTCATGCACTATGTGGTCCTAAAGAAGGTCATAGCAAGAAGTGGTTAGCAACAGCAAAGAAGATTGGCTATCGGAACGACAAATACACAGGGCAAGAAATAGCTGCCGCCTATGCTCCTTATAAAGGACTATGCCCTAATGGCCATGAACACTTTAGGTATAGGAAACCAGCACGTCTTTACAGTTGTCAGCACTGCAGCAGTGGCTACAACAGTCGATACATGATCGACTGGTCAGCTAGATAATAATCAAAGAAACTAGAGCACCAGCAAAGAAGTTCAACCAAATGAATTGACGCCAAGCTCTGTTTGCTTTCTCACATGTCTCATCTGTGATGTTTAGGTGAGGAATAAGAATCAAAAGGTATGGCACTGCGCCAATTGCAGCAAGAGGTCCAGGCCAAGTGGTGTTTAGAACTAATACTCCGGCTAGTGCATAGCTAAGGAATGCAAACCAGACAGTTGCTCTAGCTCCAATCATGGTTGCAATGCTTGAGATGCTTGCTTCACGATCTGCTTTAACATCCTGAACAGCTCCAAAGGCATGAGATGCAACTCCCCAAAGGGTGAAGGCAAAGATGATGGATAGAACCTGTGGTTGAGACATGTCTAAACCAGTTAGGGACATGGCATAAATCATTGGACCAACAAAGTGGCTAGCTGAAGTTAGAGAGTCTAGGAACCCTCGCTCTTTGAAGCGAAGCTTAGGAGCACTATAGGCAATGACTGTGAAGATGAAGAGGGTAAGCCAAGCACTAGAGGCTAGATCAGATACCGCGTAAAGATAAACAAGGAATGGAACACATAGAAGCACTGAAGACCAGATTGTTAGCTTGTGGTACTTCTTGTTTAGAAGTGCTCCTTCAATTCCACCTTTTCTAGGGTTTCTAAGATCACTCTCATAATCAAAAACATCATTGATTCCATACATCAGTAGGTTGTATGGAATAAGGAAAAACAATGTTCCAACAAAGAAGGTTAGGTCCATTTCTTTGTTTAGAAGAAGATACGTTGCTCCAAAAGGAAAAGCGGTGTTGATCCAGGAGATTGGTCTTGAGGACCAGAAGAGCTGACTTAGAGCTTTCACTTAGTGGTCCTCGTTACTTTGGTCCAGATGATTGCAACCGCCATCACAGACACAACTGTGTAGGCAAAGTCTTCGATTGGTGCCAGCCCTAGAAGAAGACCACTGATTTTAGTTACGTCGTAACCAACAATGCCAAGAGCAATAATCACGTTGTCAAAGACCAAGGTCATTAGCAGCATCCAGAACATTGTGAAACCCATTGCACGCCAAGGACTCTTTCTGCTTACCAAGTTCAGAATGACAAAAGCTATCAGCATGAAGACAATGTTTAGGGCAAGGTAGGTGAACTGATTCATTTGGCGGACCTCTTAGCCATTATTCTGCTGACTGTTGTGAAGATGGTTAGCGATGAGTAGTTCAAAAGAAGTAAGAAGAATAGTTCTTCAATAGGAAACTCTGGGGCTAGAAGAATTCCTGATAGGTGAGAGGTGTCTCCTCTAAAGAAGATGCCTGTTGCAATACCTGCAACATCCCAAATGATGAAGAAAACCATTGGAATGAAAATAGCTAGACTGGCTGCTTTCTTATTTATAGAAAAAGCAGTCTTGTGACGCCAATCCATCAGAGCCAATCCCATCAGAGAGAGGATTAGTCCGGCTAGATAGGTATATCCTTGGGACACTAGTTCAGGCCCTTCCAGCCACCCTCAGCAATAGGAGAGATTTCTTGCTCTGTAGGTCCTGATGACTTGTCATCAATAAGAAGCTTGTAGACAAGCTCTGCACCGATTAGACACATAGGCAAACCAATACCTGGGATTGAGTGGTGTCCTGCGTAGTAGAGACCCTTAACCTTCTTGCTCTGGTTCTTAGGTCTAAAGAATGCACTCTGTCTTAGTGTGTGTGCCATACCTAGAGCAGTACCTGACCATGCATTTAGTTCTTCAACGAAGTTAGCTGGACCCATGGTTCTTCTGACTACGATTCGTTCAGCTAGATCTGGGATGTCACACCAATCAGCGATCTGCTCAATGATGCGATCAGCTTCTGCTTCAAAAGCTGGATCTCCTGCTCTATCAATTCCACCTCTACCAATAGCAGGGTCAGCAGCTGCTGGCACTAGAACAAAGAGGTTCTCATAACCTTCGGGAGCAACAGATGGATCTGTCTTACTTGGAGCACAGATATATAAGCTGGCAGGATCTGCAACCTTGCTCTTGCCATCAGCCTTCTTGAATACTTGAGCAAAGTTCTTGCTCCAGTTGTCTGTGTATAGAAGTGTGTGGTGGTCTAGGTTATCTACCTTGCCCTTAACACCTAAATACATAAGTAGAGCAGATGGTCCAGGGACCCTCTTGTCCCAGTACTTCTGAGGCATGCTCTGGTACTTAGGTTCTAGTAGCTGAGTTTCAACAAAGTGAAGATCCGCGTTTGCAACAACTACATCTGCTTCATAAAGTGCATCGCCAACTCTTACACCCTTTACATGACCGTCAGCATTGACCTCGATCTTGTTGACAGGGGAGTTGGTGTGTATTTGCACTCCATGCTTTTTAGCAAGAGCTTCAATTGCTTCAATGATCTTGTAGAGACCACCTTGAGGATAGAAGACACCAACATTCATGTCGATGTGAGTCATCAAGTGATACATGCTTGGGGTTTGGTAAGGAGAAGCTCCTAGGAATACTGCAGGGAAGTTTAGAACCTTACGTAGCCTCTCGTCTTTGACATGCTTTGCAGAGAAGTTATAGAGGGAAGTTAGTAGGTGCTTCACAAATGTTCCAGCCTTCTTCACAACATCTGGATGAGTGAAGGAGTTAATGTTCTGGAAGTTTGTGTATAGGAAGTGCTTGTTGGCTAGATCGTAGGTTTCTTCAGCACTGTCTAGATACTTCTGAACCTGCTTGGCAGATCCTGGCTCTACGGCTTCAAACTCAGCAAGGTTTTTAGCCAAGCTCTCGTGCATGACCATAGGTTCTTTTTGGCCTTCGAAGTAAGTCTTGTATGCAGGGTCTAGGCGAACTAGATCTAGTTGTTCAGCTGCTGTTGTGCCCATCAGTTTGAAGAACTGGTCAAAGGCATCTGGCATTAGATACCAGGAAGGACCCATGTCGAAAGTGAAGCCGTCTTTTTCCCAAATGTAAGCACGACCGCCAACTTTTTCTCTAGCTTCAAACAGTTGAACTTTCATTCCTGCTTTAGCAAGAATGGCTGCTGTTGCTAGTCCTGCGATGCCACCACCGACGATAATTGCGGTCTTTTGGGTCATTTAGGTGTTACTCCGATCATTGCTTTGAGGAGGATAAAGAGTTTGTGAAGATCGTTGACTCTGATGCGAGCACGGATAAGAGTCTCTGCAGGAGTCTTTTCAATCTTTTTGTTTAGAGCGGTGAAGAGGAACTGAGCTGCTACTACTGCTCTTCTTGAAGATCTAGGAAGAAGTGGAATTGTCCTTGCTGAGAGAGCTAAGTCGTTGTTGATGTCTTTGACAAGTCTGACTTTAGTTTCTTCATTGAAGGTTGAGACATTGACATCAGGGAAGTAACTTCTACCAAGTTGCTCGAAGTCTGCTGCTAGATCTCTTAGGAAGTTAACCTTTTGGAAAGCTGCTCCTAGAGCTTGAGCACCTTTTCGAAGAGTTTCTTGTTCAGAAGGAGCAAAGCTCTTTTCTTGAATGAAAGCTTGTAGACACATCAAACCAATAACTTCAGCTGATCCATAAACGTAGGTATCAAATGCCTTTTGGTCATACTTGGTCTTTTGAAGGTCTAGTCGCATTGAGTAGAAGAAAGGTTCAACAATCTTTCTAGTGATGCCAGTTTCAATAGCGGTTGCTGCAAAGGCATGAACTACAAGGTTGGTGCTGAAACCTAAGTTCATAGCCTTATAGGTTTCCTGTTCCAGATTGTTCAATTGGGAACCTGCTTCAACCCTGCTGTTTGGTCCTAATGCTCCTGCTGCAGCTCCATCGACAATCTCGTCTGCTACTCGAACTAGGGCGTAGATGTTCTGGACATGGGTGCGAATAGGTTTCGCTAGCAAGTTGGTAGCTAGCCCAAATGAGGTCGAGTATGACCGGATGACTTCACGGCTGGAGACGATGGCAGCCTTGGTATATCTAGCAAGGCTCTCTTTGTCTAAGGTTTCTTGAGGAGTTGGCACATCTCTAGGCTAAACCACATAAAAGCCCGTCTTCTTATATGTATGGATATTCGCCTAAACTTAGTAAATGACTGGAGACATGAAGCCTAGAAGCCGCGTTGTTACTGAAGGTATTGAACGTGCAGCTGCCCGAGGAATGCTTAGAGCCGTTGGTATGGGCGATGAGGACTGGGAAAAGCCTCAAATCGGTGTTGCATCCTCATGGAATGAAGTAACCCCCTGCAACCTTTCCCTTGATCGACTAGCTGATGCAGCCAAGATGGGTGTTCACGCAGCTCACGGTTATCCTCTTGAATTTGGAACGATTTCCGTATCTGACGGTATTTCTATGGGACATGAGGGCATGCACTTCTCTCTAGTTTCTAGAGAAGTTATCGCTGACTCAGTTGAGACCGTAATGCAGGCAGAGCGACTAGATGGTTCTGTTCTATTGGCTGGTTGTGACAAGTCACTACCAGGTATGTTGATGGCTGCTGCTCGTTTGGATCTTGCTTCAGTGTTCCTTTATGCAGGAACTATCGCTCCAGGCTGGGTAAAGCTTTCTGATGGTACTGAAAAAGAAGTAACCATCATTGATGCTTTCGAAGCAGTGGGTGCTTGCAAGGCAGGAACTATGAGCCTTGAAGATCTAGACCGTATTGAAAGAGCTATCTGTCCAGGTGAAGGTGCTTGTGGCGGTATGTATACCGCTAACACAATGGCTTGTGCTGCTGAAGCTATGGGAATGAGCCTTCCAGGTTCAGCATCACCTCCATCTGCTGATAGAAGAAGAGATGCTTGGGCTCACCGTTCAGGTGAAGCGGTAGTGAACCTAATTGCTAAGGGCATCACTGCTAGAGACATCATCACCAAGAAGGCTTTGGAGAACGCAATTGCTGTGACCATGGCATTTGGTGGTTCTACTAACGCTGTTCTTCACTTCCTAGCTATTGCTAAAGAAGCAGAAGTAGATCTAACTCTGGATGACTTCAACAGAATTGCAGACAAGGTTCCACACCTAGGAGATCTAAAGCCTTTCGGTAGATACGTTATGGCTGATGTTGACCGTGTTGGTGGAGTCCCTGTTGTTATGAAGGCTCTTCTAGATGCAGGCCTTATTCACGGAGATGCACTAACCGTTACTGGTAAGACTGTTGCTGAGAACCTAGAGGGAATCAATCCTCCTGACCCAGACGGCAAGATCATTAGAGCCCTAAACAACCCGATTCATAAAACAGGTGGTATCTCAATCCTTAAGGGATCAATGGCTCCTCAAGGTGCTGTTGTGAAGACTGCTGGCTTTGACCTAGAGGACTTCACTGGTCCTGCCCGAGTATTCGACAGAGAAGCAGCTGCTATGCAGGCCCTATCTGAAGGCAAGATCTCTAAGGGCGATGTAGTCGTTATTCGTTATGAAGGACCTAAGGGTGGCCCTGGTATGCGTGAGATGCTAGCCATCACAGCAGCTATCAAGGGTGCAGGTTTAGGTAAAGATGTATTACTCTTGACTGACGGACGATTCTCAGGCGGCACAACCGGCTTATGTATCGGACACATTGCACCAGAGGCGACCGATGGCGGTCCAATTGCTCTAGTGCGCGATTCAGACTTGATAAGAGTTAACATCGCAGCTCGAACGCTCGAACTACTAGTTGAGCCGGAAGAGTTGGCAGCCCGGAAAACTCAATGGGTTCCTTTAGAACCCCGATATACCCGTGGAGTCTTAGCTAAATACTCGAAGCTGGTGCATTCAGCAGCCGAAGGTGCTTACACCGGATAACACAGGTTTTGGTTTTACCAAACAAGGATGAATTATGGCTAACGAAACGTTAACAGGTGCTCAAGCGATTGTAAGAAGTCTTGAGCTTCTAGGTGTAACCGACATCTTCGGTTTACCTGGTGGAGCAATCTTGCCTACCTACGATCCACTAATGGATTCAACAAAGATCAGACATATCCTTGTTCGTCACGAACAAGGTGCAGGTCACGCTGCTGAAGGATATGCATCAGCATCAGGAAAACTAGGTGTCTGTATTGCTACCTCAGGTCCAGGGGCAACTAACCTAGTGACAGCTATTGCTGATGCACACATGGACTCTGTTCCACTTCTTGCAATCACCGGTCAGGTGAACTCAACTTCTATTGGTACCGATGCTTTCCAAGAGGCAGACATCGTTGGTATCACTATGCCAATTACTAAGCACTCATTCTTGGTTACTAAGGCAGAAGATATTCCAGGTGTTCTAGCTGCTGCTGTTCTAATTGCAACAACTGGTAGACCAGGTCCTGTTTTAGTTGACATCGCTAAGGATGCTCAGGTTGGCAAGATGGAATTCATTTGGCCACCTAAGGTAGATCTTCCTGGCTATAAGCCAGTGACTAAGCCTCACGGTAAGCAAGTCCAGGCTGCTGCTCAGCTAATCAAAGAAGCTAAGCGTCCAGTTCTTTATGTTGGTGGCGGAGTTGTTAGAGCAGGAGCTTCTAAAGAACTTCTAGAACTCTCAAAGATTATTGGTGCACCTGTAGTTACCACTTTGATGGCAAGAGGCGCTTTCCCAGATTCAAACGAGCAGAACCTAGGTATGCCAGGTATGCACGGAACTGTTCCAGCTGTTACAGCACTGCAGAGAAGCGATCTACTAATTACTCTTGGTGCAAGATTTGATGACCGTGTTACAGGTCAAGTAAAGACGTTTGCTGTTGGAGCAAAAGTTATTCACGTAGATATTGATCCTGCTGAAATTGGAAAGATTCGTTTTGCTGATGTTCCAATCGTTGGCGATGTTAAAGAAGTTCTAACTGAACTAAATGCAGAACTTATTTCTGAACTAAAGGGAACTAAGCCTGACATTGCTGAGTGGTGGACATTCCTGAATGATCTTCGTGCTCGTTACCCACTTGGATACACCCAGCCAGAAGATGGCAAGATGTCTCCACAGTATGTAATCAGTCGTATTGGTGAAATCTCAGGACCAGAAGCTGTATTTGCTGCAGGTGTTGGTCAACACCAGATGTGGTCAGCTCAGTTCATCAAGTATGAACGTCCTAACTCATGGTTGAACTCAGGTGGTGCTGGAACTATGGGTTACTCAGTTCCTGCTGCGATGGGTGCAAAGGTTGCTGAACCAGAGCGTCTAGTTTGGGCTATTGACGGTGATGGTTGTTTCCAGATGACCAACCAAGAGCTAGCTACCTGCACCATTAACAACATTCCAATCAAGGTTGCAATCATTAACAACTCTTCTCTTGGAATGGTTAGACAGTGGCAGACACTGTTCTACAACTCAAGATATTCAAATACAGATCTGAACACCGGAACAGACACCATCATGGTTCCTGACTTTGTGAAGTTAGCTGAAGCATATGGCTGCCTAGGAATCAGAGTTGAAAAAGAAGAAGACGTCGATGCAGCTATCAAACTAGCAATCGAAACCAATGACAGACCAGTTGTTATCGACTTCATCGTTGGAAGAGATGCAATGGTATGGCCAATGGTTCCAGCAGGTCTATCTAACGATGCGGTTCAGTTCGCTAGAGATGAAAGACCCGTATGGGAAGAAGGGGAGGAGGAGTAAATGTCACAGCACGTACTATCTCTTCTAGTTGAAGACCGTCCAGGTCTACTAACCCGTGTAGCGGGTCTTTTCGCCCGTCGTGGATTCAACATTGAGTCTTTGGCTGTAGGAACTACTGAAGTAGAAGGCCTATCTCGTATTACTGTAGTTGTCAGCGTTGATGGTCTTCCTTTGGAACAGGTGACTAAGCAGCTGAATAAGCTGGTCAACGTAATCAAGGTTGTTGAGCTAGAGCCTGATCTAACAGTTGAGCGTGATCACATGCTTATCAAGGTCAAGACCGATGCCGCTACCCGTTCACAGGTGCTAGAGGCAGTAACCTTATTCCGTGCCCGCGTCATCGACGTCGCGAGCGATGCTCTCATTATTGAAGTCACTGGCGAAACAGCCAAGTGCCAAGCATTTCTTAAAGTTCTCGAACCTTTCGGCATCAAGGAATTGGTGCAGTCGGGTGTATTGGCTATTGGACGAGGTTCAAAGTCAATTACTGAGAAGGTTCTTAAGTAATTTCAAAAACACAAAACAAGGAGAAAACAAATGGCTGAAATCTTTTACGACAAAGATGCCGATCTATCGCTAATCCAAGCAAAGAAGGTAGCTGTAATTGGTTACGGTTCTCAGGGACACGCGCACTCACTAAACCTGAAGGATTCAGGCGTTGATGTTGTTGTTGGTCTTAAAGATGGATCTGCAAGCAAGGCAAAGGCAGAGCAAGCAGGACTTAAGGTTCTTAGCGTTGCAGAGGCTGCTCAGTGGGCAGATGTAATCATGATTCTTGCTCCAGACCCACGTCAGAGAGACATCTACGCAAACGAGATTGCTCCTAACCTAACTGCAGGTAAGGCACTTGTCTTCGGTCACGGATTCTCAATCCGTTACGGATTCATCAAGCCACCAGCTGATGTTGATGTATTCCTAGTAGCACCTAAGGGTCCAGGACACATCGTTCGTCGTGAATACCAGGACGGCAGAGGTGTTCCAAACCTTATTGCTGTTGAGCAGGATGCTACAGGTCACGCATTTGATCTAGCTCTTTCTTACTCAAAAGCTATTGGTGGAACCAGAGCTGGAACTATCAAGACAACCTTCACTGAAGAAACAGAAACTGACCTATTCGGTGAGCAGGCTGTTCTTTGTGGTGGAGCATCACAGTTGGTTCAGTACGGTTTCGAAACTCTAATCGAAGCTGGCTACCAGCCAGAGGTTGCTTACTTCGAAGTTCTTCACGAGCTAAAGCTAATTGTTGACCTTATGTATGAAGGTGGAATTGCTAAGCAGCGTTGGTCAGTATCTGACACAGCTGAATACGGTGACTACATCTCAGGTCCAAGAGTTATTGGCCCAGAGGTTAAAGAGCGTATGCGCGATGTTCTAACTGACATTCAGGATGGAACATTTGCTAACCGTTTCGTTGCTGACCAGGACGCAGGAGCTCCAGAGTTCCTAGCTCTAAGAGCAAAGGGCGAGGCTCACCCAATCGAAGCAGTTGGCCGTAGCCTACGTAAGCTTTTCTCTTGGATCAAGAACTCAGATGATTACGAAGAGGGCAAAGCAGCTCGCTAAAGATTTACAAGATAAAGCCCTCGTCGAAAGACGGGGGCTTTTCTTCTTAAGCGTTGAGTTGGTAAACCTCTTCAATGATGCCTGAGGCATACTGCTTCTCATCAGTTAGCTTGAAGTTGTCATAGATGGAATCACTTTCAAATGCTGGTGTTCCGTCGCCTAGTTCTTCAGGGCAGACAAATAATCTCATGGTGGTGATCAGTTTTGCATCTAGGAGTTGTCTGACTACATCAGCTCCACCCATCACAAATAGTCTGCCTGGGTGGTTTTCTTCAATTAGTTCAACTACTCGTTCTATTTCACCGCCAGTGAAATAGATGTTCTCCTGGACTACGTTTTCGTAGAGTTCTGGGATATGAGTTAGAACGTAGGTGGGGAGGGGTCTAGGGCCTTGAACACCGCTTTCGATCTCAAAATCAAAGGTTGCTCGGCCCTGCAGGATTGCTGATGAGGTGCTTACAAGGTTGAAATAGCCGTAATCTTCCCCTGAAGATAGGTACTTCTCAGCCCAGGACATATCTCCATTAGGGCCAGCTAGATAGCCATCGCTTGAGATAGCGGCATAGAAGATACGTTCATTCACAGTAAAAGACTAGTCATGGCTTGGGTAAGATTGAAGCACGCTTCGCTGTGGCAGCAAACATCCAACCCAACTAACTTCGAGGATCTTTACCTTGGCTAAACCAATTGTTCTTATTGCTGAAGAGCTTTCACCTGCAACCGTTGAAGCTCTAGGGCCAGACTTTGAAGTGCGTAATGTTGATGGCACTGACCGCAAGGCTCTTCTAGAAGCCCTTGCTTCCGCTAATGCAATCTTGGTTAGATCAGCTACTCAGGTTGATGAGGAAGCTATTGCTGCTGCTCCTAACCTGAAGGTTATTGCTCGTGCAGGTGTTGGTCTAGACAACGTAGACATCAAAGCGGCTACTAATGCAGGTGTGATGGTTGTGAATGCTCCAACCTCAAACGTTATTTCAGCAGCTGAATTAGCTATTGCTCACATCTTCTCTCTAGCTCGCTTTGTGCCAGATGCTAACGCATCTCTAAAGGCAGGTAAGTGGCAGAGATCTAAGTTCACTGGTGTTGAACTATATGAAAAGACAGTTGGAATTGTTGGTCTTGGTCGCATCGGAACTCTAGTTGCTCAAAGACTAAGTGGTTTTGGAACAACTCTCATTGGCTATGACCCTTATGTAACTCAGGTAAGAGCAGAGCAGATGGGTGTTGAACTTGTTTCTCTGGAAGAGCTAATGAAGAGATCTGACTTCATTACTATTCACATTCCTAAGACTCCAGAAACTACTGGGCTAATCAGCACAGAAGAGTTTGCAATTGCTAAACCTAACCTTCGAATTGTTAACGCATCCCGCGGTGGCATCATCGATGAAGATGCTCTTTACGCAGCCTTGAAGTCAAACCGTATTGCTGGAGCAGGACTAGACGTATTCGTAAATGAGCCTCCAACAGGTTCACCTCTTCTAGAACTAGAAAACATTATTGTTACTCCGCACCTTGGAGCCTCTACTGATGAAGCTCAGGAGAAGGCTGGTATCTCTGTTGCTAAGAGCGTGAGACTTGCTCTTGCTGGCGATCTAGTTCCTGATGCTGTGAACGTTGCAGGTGGAGTTATTGATGCTGCAGTTAGACCTGGTATTTCACTTATGGAAAACATGGGTCAGCTGTTGTTTGCTATTTCAGGTGGCAACGTAAGTTCAATTGAAGTTGAAGTAAGAGGAGAGATCGCATCTCTTGATGTATCTGTTCTAAAGCTTGCTGGTCTAAAGGGCTTCTATCAGAACGCTGTTACAGAACAAGTGTCTTATGTGAATGCACCTCTTATGGCTGAATCTAGGGGAGTCGAAGTAAAGCTCTCTGTTGATTCAAATAGCGATGAATACAGAAATGTAACCACCATTAGAGCAGTTCTAGCTGATGGAACAACATCATCTGTTTCAGGAACTGTTATAGGACCTAAGCTTCAGCAGAAGATTGTGAACCTAAATGGTTATGACGTTGAACTGGCAATGGCAGAGCACCTAGTCATGATGGTTTATGCAGATAGACCAGGCATCGTTGCTGTTTATGGAAAAGCATTTGCTGAGAACAACATCAACATCGCAGCCATGCAGATTGCTAGAAACTCTAAGGGCGGTAAAGCACTCTCTGTTATCACAGTTGACTCTAAGGTCGATGCTGAAGTTCTAGAGGCAGTAAGAGTTGCTATTGAAGCAGACGTTCTAAAGGCTATTGATCTAAAGCTTGACTAAAGAGAATCATCAAAAGACAGGTCTCGGCCTGAGTTAGCCCAACCATCTGTGCCACCAGCTACTGAAACTACGTCGTAGCCTTGGGCTTCTAGGTAATTAGCAACAGTCATAGATCTTCCACCTGAGCGACAGATGATGAAGATTCTTGCACCATCATCTAGTTTGTCTAGGTTGTTGCCAACCTCGTTCATAGGAATGTGGTGAGCGTTAGGAACGTGTCCTTCTTGCCACTCATGGTCTTCTCTTACATCAAGGACAAAGCCACCACGGTCAATTACATCGGCTAGTTCATCTAGGGTTACTTCGGTTGCCATGAGGGCTCCTGTCTTTTCTTCTATATTAACTAAATCTGGTTGGGCTATTCTTGAAATACGAACTTGAAAGGGTTGAAATGAAGAAAGTTCAGGCTTCAGTAGCTGCACTTCTAGCCTTAGTTTTGCTAACCAGCTTGAGTGCTTGTGCTCCTGCCAAACTCAGCATGGATAACGTAACAGCCATTATTGATACTCGCTTAGCCGAGGAATACAACAAGTCCCACATGGTTGGGGCAATAAACATCGAAATGGAAAGCGGAGGCTTCAGTGCTGAAGCTGCCTCTCTTGAGAACGGCGGAACAATCTACATCTACGGGGAAACCGTTGAGCAGGTCACCCAAGCTGTTTTGGAGATGAGAGAAATGGGCTTCAATAGTGTCATCAACATTGGCACATTCGCTGATGCTCAGAACGTTCTTCCATTGAAAGTGAACAAGTAATGGATTCAAGCATTTGGGATGAAAAGTACTCAACCGAAGAGTTCATCTATACCAAGGTAGAAAACAGATTTGTAGTTGAGTTCTGTAAAGATCTTGATGGAACCAACAAGAAGGCTATTGATCTAGCCGGTGGTGAAGGCAGAAACAGCGTTTGGTTAGGTAAACGTGGTTGGCAGGTTGAGAACATTGACTTCTCTCAAGTCGCTTTAGATAAATATCTACAGTTTGCTAAAGAAGAAGGTGTTATAGATAACTGCTTAGCAACCTGCTCTGATGGCCAGAGCTTCATTCCTAAGCAAAGCCCAGTTGATCTTGCTGTAATTGCTTACCTTCAGATTCCAGAAGCTGACTTAGCTGAATCGATTCAAAGACTTAGCGGTCATGTCGCCCCTGGGGGAACATTGGTAGGTGTCTGGCATTCAAGAGACAATCTTGAAGGTGGCTTCGGTGGTCCTAGGAACCCAGAGGTTTTGCCTAATGTTGAGACCATCAAAGCAGCTGTGGCTGATACAGGGCTTGAGATTGAGGTTCTAGAGAACAGAGATGGGCAGATTCAGACTAAAGAAGGCCTAAAGCCTTCAGTTACCTTAGTTTTATTGGCTAAGAGACCCCTCTAGAGATACTGCTAACAAGTAAAGTTATAGAAAACGAGTAGGAATTAGAGTCGAGTGTCTAAGCAAATAAACATAGGTGTCATCGGTGGCGACGGAATTGGTCCTGAGGTCACAGCAGTAGCTCTCGAGGCAATGAACCTAGCTACTCGTGGTTCAGGTGTTGAGTTTGTAACTACTGAATATGACCTAGGTGCTAAAAGATATGCAGCTACCGGTGAAATCCTTACTGAGAAGGACATGGAGTCTCTAAAGAGCCATGATGCAATCTTGCTTGGAGCTATTGGGGATCCAAGTGTTCCATCAGGAGTTCTAGAGCGTGGACTACTACTAAAACTTAGATTCAGCTTCGATCACTTCATCAACCTTCGACCAACCAAGCTTTACCCAGGTGTTATTAGCCCATTGGCAGAGCCAGGAAACATTGACTTTGTGGTTGTTCGTGAAGGCACCGAAGGTGCTTACGTTGGTAACGGTGGAGCCATTCGTGTTGGCACAGAAAACGAAGTAGCTAACGAAACTTCAGTGAACACCAAGTTCGGTGTTGAAAGAACTGTTAGATATGCATTTGAGTTAGCAGCCAACCGTGAGCGTAAGAAGCTAACCCTTGTTCATAAACACAACGTGTTAGTAAATGCTGGTTGGCTATGGCAGAGAACTGTTGATGAGGTTGCTAAAGAATTCCCAGCTGTATCAGTTGATTACCAGCACATTGATGCTGCAACCATCTTCATGGTCACAAATCCAGAGAGATTCGATGTGATTGTCACAGACAATCTCTTTGGGGATATCTTGACTGACCTTGCTGCTGCTATCGGTGGTGGCATTGGTATTGCCGCTTCAGGAAACATCAACCCAACTGGCGCATTCCCTTCAATGTTTGAACCAGTTCACGGATCTGCTCCTGATATTGCAGGTAAGGGTCTAGCTGATCCAACAGCAGCTGTTCTATCAGCTGCGATGTTGTTGGATTACCTAGGTAACCCTGTTGCTGCAGCAAGGATTGAAAGAGCTGTTGCTATTGATCTAGCTGCAAGAGGCGATAGCAAGAGAAGCACCGCTGAAATAGCCCAAAGTATTTTCGCCCAACTCTAGAAAGAGAAAACATGGAATTCAAGATCATCAAATCTGATCACCCAATGGCAGATGACAAGCGTGAAGCTCTTCTTGAAAATCCAGCGTTTGGTGTGAACTTCACAGACCACCAGGTAATCATCGAGTGGACTAAAGATGGTGGCTGGCAGAACGCCAGAGTTGAGCCTTATGGCCCAATCATGATGGATCCTTCAAGTGCAGTACTTCACTACGGTCAAGAAATCTTTGAAGGCATCAAGGCATATAGACACCAAGATGGTTCGATTCACACCTTTAGGCCTGAAGCCAACGCAGCAAGACTTCAAAAGTCTGCTCACCGCATGGCTTTGCCTGAACTACCTATTGAATTATTCGTCGAGAGCCTAAGAGCACTTATCTCAGTTGATGCAGCCTGGGTTCCAAAGCCAGTAAACGAAAAGACTCTCTACTTCAGACCATTTGAGATTGCAGCAGAGAACTTCCTAGGTGTTAGAGCAGCTCAAAGAGCTGAATACAGAGTCATTGCATCTCCTGTTGGTCCTTACTTCACAGGTGGACTAAAGCCAGTGAGCATCTGGATTGCTTTGGATTCAGCAAGAGCAGGACGTTATGGAACTGGTGAAGCTAAGACCGGTGGAAACTATGCAGCTAGCTTACTAGCTCAAGGTGAAGGCTATGAGAACGGCTGTTCTCAGGTGCTATTCCTAGATGCCGAGACTCACACATACATCGAAGAACTAGGTGGCATGAACGTCTTCTTCGTATACAAAGACGGTCACGTAGTGACGCCATCTCTTGATGGAACCATTCTTAGAGGTATCACTAGAGACTCAATCATTCAGCTACTCAAGGA